>NZ_JANCLM010000004.1:0-163807 GCF_024259445.1 Pseudomonas sp. DVZ6 | reverse complement strand
GGGGGGGGGGGGGGGGGGGGGGCGGGGGGGCCCCCGGGCCGCGCCCCCCCCCCCCCCCCCCCCCCCCCCACGAGGATGATGGCGCTTATTCCATCTCGATGATCACCTGCTCCTGCCACTTCTGCGGCAGGGCCTTGGAGGTCGCTTCCCAGGCTTCGGCGTTCTTGATCGGCTGGGCGGCCTTGTACTGCTCGTTGGGCAGCAGCTTGGCCTGCACGTCCGCAGGCAGCTTCAGGTGCTCGGCGCGGATCGGCCGGGCGTGGCCGATGGCCAGGTTGGTCTGTCCGGCATCGCTGAAGATGTACTCACGGGCAAGCTTGGCCGCGTTCGGGTGCTTGGCGTACTTGTTGATGATGGTGGTGTAGCCGGAGGTGATCGAGCCGTCCGACGGAATCAGCACTTCGAAGCGTTTCGGGTCGATCTGGTCGCGGTAGCTCAGGCCGTTGAAGTCCCACACCACGCCCACTTCCACCTCGCCCTTCTCGAGGGTCTGGATGGTCGGGTTGGCCAGCGACAGGCGCTTCTGCTGGGCCAGCTTGGTGAACAGCTGCAGGCCCGGCTCGATGTTGCTTTCGTCGCCCTTGTAGGCGATGGCGGCGGCGAGCACGCCATTGGCGGCCTGGGCGGCGGTGCCGACGTCACCGATGGCGACCTTGTACTTGCCCTTTTCCAGGTCGTGCCAGGTGGTTGGGCGTTCGCCTTCCTTGACCAGGTCCTTGTTGATGATGAAGGCGATGGTGCCGGTGTAGGCCAGCGCCCAGTGGCCGTCCTGGTCCTTGGCCCACGCCGGCACCTGGTCCCAGGTGCTCGGCTTGTAGGCCTGGGTGACGCCCTTGGCGACCGCGATCGGGCCGAAGGCGGCGCCGACGTCGCCGATATCGGCGCTGGCGTTGTCCTTCTCGGCGTCGAACTTGGCGATCTCCTGGGCCGAGCTCATGTCGGTGTCGCTGTGCTTGAGGCCGTACTTCTTGGCCAGGTCTTCCCAGGTGCCTTTCCAGTTGGCCCAGGCATCGGGCATGCCCACGCTGTTGACGGTGCCTTCCTTGCGGGCGGCGTCTTCAAGGGCCTTGAGGTCCTGGGCCATGGCCGAGGTGCAAAAAGCGATGGCCGAACCGAGCAGTGACGCCATGAACAACTTTTTCATCCGAAGCTCCTTTGGTGGGTGCCTTGCATTCGTTGTTATGAACAGAAGCGGTGCTTGCGAACCCTTGGTCTAGGTCAGCAAACCTTGAGCCAAGGTAGGCCTGTTGCGTGACAGTTTGATGTAAGGAGAGGGCGCGGGTGGCAGGCCGATGGCTCTGGGAATACAGCGTAGACCACATCGAAAGCCTTGAATCGCGTGGCCTGGCCCGGATCTGGCAAGTCCCTGGGCGAGGCTTTGTCACAGGATGTTCATCAGCCATGCCTAGGCTTGTAGCCATCGCCACATGCCCTGTTATGGGGCTGGACTAGTCCAGATAGGTAACCTTTGATGCAAGCGACGCCACCGCGCGCGGTAACAGCCATCTGCCATGCCCTGCAGGAGCAGATCGAACACGGCCTGCTGGCCCCCGGCGGCAAGCTGCCGGCCGAGCGCAGGCTCAGCGAAGTGTTCGACACCACGCGCATCACCCTGCGCGAGGCGCTGGTGCAGCTGGAGGCCCAGGGGCTGATCTACCGCGAGGAGCGCCGTGGCTGGTTCGTCGCGCCCGAGCGGCTGACCTACGACCTGATCGAGCGCAGCCATTTCCATGCGATGGTCCGCGACCAGGGGCGGGTACCGAGCACCGAGTTGTTGTCGGCGCGCCTGCAGCCGGCCTCGGCGTCGATCTGCGCGCGCCTGCGCCTGCCGGCGTTGTCCAGCGTGGTGCGGATCTGCCGTTTGCGGCGCATCGACGGCAGGGCGGTGCTGTATGCCGAGCACTACCTCAACCCGCGCTACTTCCCGAAGATTCTTGAGCTGGACCTGGCACGGTCGCTGACCGAGATCTACGCGCGGGAGTACGCCATTCACTATGGGCAGGTGTGTTTCGAGATCCTGCCGACCGCGTTGCCGGTGGCGGCGGCGGGGGCGCTGAAGGTCTCGGCGGGCAGTCCGGGCTTGCATATCACCCGGGTCAACAGTGACCAGCATGGGCATCTGATCGACTGTGACCTGGAATATTGGCGCCACGATGCGATCCGCATCCGTGCCCAGGCGGGATAAGGTGTTGGATTCTTCGCGGGTAAACCCGCTCCCACAGGGACCCCACAATTTTCGAATGTGTGGCAATCCTGTGGGAGCGGGTTTACCCGCGAAAGGGCCCTAACTGGAGGACCCGGTTTCCGCCATCTGGCCCCCTCCGGCCGTCACCACCTGCACCGACAACCGCGGCGTCGCCAGGTCCAGCCCCGCCTCGTCCAGCTGCCGCTTCAACGCCAGGTTGAACGCCCGCGACACCTCCCACTGCTTGATCGGTGCGGTCTTGAACCGCGCCCGCAGGATCGCCGAACCCGACTCGAAACTCTCCACCCCCTGCAGCTCCAGCGGCGACCAGATGTTGCGGCGCATCAGCGGGTCGTTGCGCAACTTCTGCCCCACTTCGCGGATCAGCGTGATGGCCTGGTCGATGTTCATGCTGTGCGGAATGGCCACGCGGAAGATCGCATAGCCGAACTCCCGCGAGTAGTTCTTGATGCTCTTGATCTCGCTGAACGGGATGGTGTGCACGATGCCGTCGATGTCCCGCAGGCGCACGGTGCGGATGGTCAGGCCCTCGACCGTGCCCAGGTGGCCGCCGACGTCGACGTAGTCGTCGATCGCCAGCGAGTCCTCGATGATGATGAACAGCCCGGTGATCAGGTCGGCCACCAGCGACTGGGCGCCGAAACCGATGGCCAGGCCGATGACGCCGGCACCGGCCAGCAGCGGGGTGACGTTCATGCCCATGTTGGCCAGGGCGACGATCACCGCGATGATGAAGATCACCACGAACATCACGTTGCGGATCAGCGGCATCATGGTCTGCGCCCGGGCGTTGGCCAGGCCCCGGCGCGAGCGCACCAGGGCATGGTGCACGGCGGTGTCGGCGAGGATCCACACCAGCCAGGCGACGATCAGCGTGCCGGCCAGGCCCAGCAGGCGCAGGCTGACCTCATGGCCGTCGCCTTCGGCGAAGCTGATCATCGAGCGACCCCACACACGCAGGCCCAGTTCGATGAACACCAGCCAGATGAACAGGTGCACCAGCACGTAGCCGAAGTTGCGCAGGCGTTCGGTGTAGACCGCCTGGCGCTTGTTGGCGCGCCTGGGCTTGGCGGCGTGGCGTCGGACCAGGCCGTTGAGCACCATGCACACCACCACCAGCACCGTGCACATCAGCGATTGGCGCAGGGCGGTGCTGGTGTCGCCGGCGGAGACGAAGGTGGCGAACAGCGAGATCGCCACCAGGATCAGCGCCGGGACGTACCAGAAACTGCCGAGCAGCTCGATGGTGTCGCTCAGGGTGCGCCGGGTCAGTCGTCGGGACAGGGGCTGGTTGCGGATCAGGTGGGCGATCGGGCGGCGAAAGCGCAGGATGAACAGCCCGGTGCACAGCGCGGCGACGACATTGGCCAGGGTGGCCAGGGCGTGGGCCAGGTGGCTGCCCAGCGCGGTGGTCAGGCGCGGGTCGCTCATCGCCTCGCCGAACGCGGCGAAGCTGCCGATCAGCCACAGCGGGCGGAATGCCTGGTGGCGCAGGATGTGCAGGGCGCGGTGGCGATGCGGGCCGTCGAGCAGCGAGAAGGCGATCACGCAGATCGCCGAGAACAGCGTGCCGACCACCAGCGCGTAGGCCAGCACCATGGCCATCGACTTGCCCAGCGAGGAGGGCAGGGCGAAGCTCAGGTACACGGTGAACACCAGCGCCACCAGCCACGGTCCCAGCTTGCGCAGGGCGAAGCGCACCAGGTCCCAGGTACGTGGGTGCTGGGGCAGTTCCTCGGTCAGGCCGAAGCGCAGGCGCACGCGGTGGCCGATCCAGTTGAAGGTGTAGGCCAACAGGCTCCAGACCAGGATCACCCCGGCAAAGCCGAACAGGATCGCCGGCCACTGGTGCACCGGCACCACCAGCGCGGCCAGCTCGTCCTGCGCCTGGTCGATTTCCAGCGACCAGCGCTTGAACGGGCTGGCATCGCCGCTGAACTGCTGCTCGAAATCGTGCAGGGCGCCGCCGATCAGCCCGAGCACGCCCTGCTCGACGGTGGGTTGCGATTGTTTGGTGGCGTCGCGCAGCTTCTTCAGGTCGGCCAGCAGCTTGGTCCGTTGCTGGTCGTTCTCCAGGTTCTTGATCACCTCGTCCAGCGACTTGCCCAGCGGTTCGCTGGCTTCGGGCTGGGCGGGTGTGCTGGAGCCGAGCAGGCCGGGCAGGCCGGCGGCGTGCGCCGGGGTGACGAACAGCAGGAACAGCAGCGTGATGCAACGCAGGAGGGCTGGCACCGGAAACTCTACCTCAGGTCAAACGTTTGCCCGAGTGTAGTGGTTTACGACGGCAGTTTCTCGAGGATCTTCCAGCAGGTGAGGCCGAAGATGCCGAGGGTGCCGATCCACATCATCAGCACGCCGACATTGCGCTCGCGCAGGCTGAAGCCGATGGTCAGCAGCATCAGGAACAGGAACACCGGCACGAAGAGGGAGAGGAAGGGGGATGACATGGACGGCAATCCTTTTGCTGTGGGGCATGTCTTAAGCATAGCGGGTTGCGCGCGGAGGGCGTTGATCCGGGACAGTTGCGTCGCCTGTGCCGGCCTCTTCGCGGGTGAATCGCATCGGCGCACCGCCACTCCCACAGGAATATCACTGGGCTCAATAACAATGATATCCCTGTGGGAGTGGCGGTGCGCCGATGCGATTTACCCGCGAAGAAGGCGACTCGGTCTCAGGGCAGTTCGCGACTGCGGTAGAACGCGCTGAGCACCTTCACCAGGTGTGCCAGGTCATGGCTGCCGCACAGCTCGCGGATCGAGTGCATGGCGAAGGTCGGCAGGCCGATGTCGACCGTGCGCACGCCCAGGTGGCTGGCGGTGATCGGGCCTATGGTCGAGCCGCAGCCCATGTCGCTGCGCACCACGAAGCTCTGCACCGGTACTTCCTCGGCCATGCACAGGTGGCGGAAGAAACCGGCGGTTTCGCTGTTGGTGGCGTAGCGCTGGTTGTTGTTGACCTTGATCACGGGGCCGGCGTTGAGCTTGGGGCCGTGGTTGCCGTCGTGCTTGTCGGCGTAGTTGGGGTGCACGCCGTGGGCGTTGTCGGCCGAGACCATCAGCGAGCGCTGGATGGTGCGCACGTATTCGTCGCCCTCGGGCAGCAGGCGCTGCAGGGTCTGCTCGAGCATCGGGCCGTCGGCGCCGCAGGCCGAGCACGAGCCGACTTCCTCGTGGTCGTTGCACACCAGCACGCAGGTCTCGTCGCTGTCGGCACCCAGCAAGGCCTGCAGGCCGGCATAGCATGACAGCAGGTTGTCCAGGCGGGCGGCGGCGATGAAATCGCCGTTCAGGCCGATCAGCGCGGCGTCCTGGGTGTCGTAGAAGCTCAGCTCGTAGTCCAGCACCACGTCGGCATTGAGGTCGTGCTCGCGGGCCAGCTGCTCGGTGAGCAGGGCGCGGAAGTCGATGCGCTCGTCGCCGGCCACCTGGGCCAGGATCGGCGGCAGCTCGGTCTGCGGGTTGATCTGCCAGCCTTCGTTGGCGGTGCGGTTGAGGTGGATCGCCAGGTTCGGGATCACCGCGATCGGCAGCTTGAAGTCGATCAGCTGGCTCTCGACCTTGCCGTCACGGCGGAAGGTGACCCGCCCGGCCAGCGACAGGTCGCGGTCGAACCAGGGCGCGAGCAGGGCGCCGCCGTACACTTCCACGCCCAGTTGCAGGAAGCCCTGGCGTTGCAGCTCGGGCTGCGGCTTGACCCGCAGGCACGGGCTGTCGGTGTGGGCGCCGACCATGCGGATGCCGCCCAGCAGCGGCGAGAGCTTGCCGAGCTTGATGGCGATGATCGAGGAATCGTTGCGGGTCACGTAGTAGCGACCACCGGGCACGGTGGCCCAGCTGTCGCGTTCGTCCAGGCGCTGGTAACCGGCGGCCTCGAGGCGCTGCGCGAGGCTGGCGGTGGCATGGAAGGGCGTCGGGGAGGCCTTGAGGAATTCGATCAGGCCGGCGTTCAGGGCATCGCGCATAAGTCACTCCAGACAGCAGTGGCGCGAGTTTAGCGTAAATACTCGAAAATTTGTGTCGGCCTCTTCGCGGGCAAGCCCGCTCCCACAGGGACCGCGCAGATTTCAAGTTAGGCACTCTCCTGTGGGAGCGGGTTTACCCGCGAAGAATCCAGCGCCGATGGATCAGAACGGTGCCGGACACTCGAACTTCAACCGCTCACCCGAAACCGGATGGGTAAAGCTCAGCATCGACGCATGCAGGCACAGCCGCTCATGGGCCGCCAGCGCCTCGGGGTTGGCGTACAGTCGGTCGCCCAGCAGCGGGTGGCCGATCGACAGCATATGCACGCGCAACTGGTGCGAGCGTCCGGTGATCGGTGTCAGCTCGACCCGGCAATGATCGCCACAGCGCTCGACGATGCGCCAGAAGGTCAGGGCGTGCTTGCCCTGTTCATGGTCGACCACATGACGCGGCTTGGTCGGCGGGTCGTAGCGCAGCGGCAGGTCGATGCTGCCGCTGTCCAGGGTCGGTTGGCCCCAGCACAGCGCGGTATAGGCCTTTTCCGTCTCGCGGTCGTGGAACTGGCGCGACAGCTCGCGGTGGCTGTCGGCGTCGCGGGCGAGCAGGATGATCCCCGAGGTTTCCCAGTCCAGGCGGTGGACGATCAGGGCATCCGGGTAGCCGTTTTCCTGCAGGCGGGTGATCAGGCAGTCCTTGTTGTCCTCGGCGCGGCCCGGCACCGACAACAGCAGGGTCGGTTTGTTGATCACCAGGATGGCGGCGTCTTCGTGAAGGATCTGGATGTTCGACAGCGGCATTGCAGGTTCTCTATAGACAATCGGGGCCGCTTTGCGGCCCTTTCGCGGCACAAGGCCGCTCCTACAGGGGGCAGGGCCTGTGTAGGAGCGGCCTTGTGCCGCGAAAGGGCTGCAAGGCAGCCCCAGGATCAGCCGGAAGTGCTTGAATCAGCGATCAGGCAAAGTGATGTTCAGTTCCAGAATCGAGCAACTGCCCTGGTTTTCCAGCTCGATCTGCACGTCATCGTTGCCGATATTGACGTACTTGCGGATCACCTCGACCAGCTCCTTCTGCAAGGCTGGCAGGTAGTCCGGGGTGCTGCGCTGGCCACGCTCGTGCGCCACGATGATCTGTAGACGCTCTTTCGCTACCGACGCGCTGCTCTGTTTCTGTCTGCCACGAAAGAAGTCAAAAAGGTTCATGGTTTATTTGCCTCCAAACAGGCGCGCGAAGAATCCTTGCTTCGGCACTTCGATGAACCGCAGCGGCTTTGGCTTGCCCAGCAGGCGGTCGACGGTGTCGCTGTAGGCCTGGCCGGCATCGCTCTGGTCGTCAAGGATGACCGGGATGCCCTGGTTGGAGGCCTTGAGTACGGCTTGGGATTCGGGAATCACACCCAGCAATTCGACCGAGAGGATTTCCTTGACGTCTTCGACGCCAAGCATTTCGCCTTTCTCGACGCGCTCCGGGTGATAGCGGGTGATCAGCAGGTGTTCCTTGATCGGGTCGTCACCTTGCTCGGCACGGCGCGACTTGCTGGACAGCAGGCCGATCATGCGGTCGGAGTCACGCACCGACGAGACTTCCGGGTTGGTCACGACAATGGCTTCGTCGGCGAAGTACATCGCCAGGTGAGCACCTTTTTCGATACCGGCCGGCGAGTCGCAGACCACGAACTCGAACTGCTCCTTGAGCTCCATCAGGACCTTTTCGACGCCTTCCTTGGTCAGGGCGTCCTTGTCGCGGGTCTGGCTGGCGGCCAGGACGAACAGGTTCTCGAGGCGCTTGTCCTTGATCAGGGCCTGTTGCAGGTTGGCTTCGCCATTGACCACGTTGACGAAGTCGTACACCACGCGGCGTTCGCAGCCCATGATCAGGTCGAGGTTACGCAGGCCGACGTCGAAGTCGACGATGACAGTCTTGTGCCCGCGCAGCGCGAGGCCGGTACCGATAGCGGCGCTGGTGGTGGTCTTGCCCACACCCCCCTTGCCGGAAGTAACCACGAGAATCTTGGCCAAGGTGTTTCACCCCTAAATAATCGGGACAGGCGTCCCTGCAAATACAAAAAACGGCAACTGGAAAAAAGTTGCGCTAAAAATGCCGGCAAGTATCCGTTAAAGACGGGTGATGTTCAACACGTCGCCGGACAGGCTGACCTGCACGCCCGATCCCCACAGCGGGTCGCGGCGCAGGTCTTCGCAGACTTTGTACTGGCCGGCGATCGAGACCATTTCCGCGGTCATCTGCAGGCAGAAGATGCGCGCCTTGGTATTGCCTTTGATACCCGCCAAGGCACGGCCGCGCATGGCGCCGTACACATGGATGTTGCCATCGGCGAGAAGTTCCGCGCCGGGGCTGACGGAGCCCGTGACCACGAGGTCGCCGCCCTGGGCGTAGATCTGCTGGCCGCCGCGCACGGTCGAGGTGATGATCCGCGTCGGGCGTACCTCGGGTTCGGCCGGTGCCGCTGGTGGAGCGGGTGCAGGCTCGGGCGTCTTCACTTCCGGCTCGGGTTCCAGCGGGCGTTCGCGGGCCCCGGACGGCGGCAGCACCGGCAGGTCGATGGCGATCGCCGCGGCGATGTCCTCGATGCGGCTGGCACGGATCGCCAGGGTGCGCAGGCCATGATGACGGCAGATGCGCATCAGCCCGGGCAGGTCGATGGCGCCCGAGTCATGGGGCAGCTTGTCCAGGGCCAGCACCAGCGGGGTGTTGCTGAAGAAATTCGGCGCCTGCGCCACCTTCGCCGCTAGCTGGCGGTCGAGGGATTCGAGGTCGTTGCGCGCCAGTTCCAGCACGGTGATGGCAAGCATGCTGCCCTTGAGCTGGAACACGGGGGCGTTGTCGGGTGTCTGGTTGGGGCTCATGGTCTGCATAGACGGCTTGTTGCGAAAAAAGTGCCCTGACTTATAGCGATAAGACCGATTGCCCGCAACCGATGTAGAATGCCGGGCTCATGTCTTGCCGGAAGCTTCAATGGAACGCCCGCGTTTTCGATCCTCTTTCCTCCACCCGCGATTCTGGGGCCTGTGGCTGGGCCTGGGCCTGCTGTGGCTGGTCGCCCAGCTGCCGTACCGCGCCCTGCTGGGGCTGGGTCGCGCCCTGGGCGCGGTGATGTACCGGGTGGCCGGCGAGCGCCGGCGCATTGCCGCGCGCAATCTCGAACTGTGTTTCCCCGAACTGTCCGGCGACGAACGGCAACGCCTGCTCAAGGAAAACTTCGCCTCCACCGGCATCGCCTTCTTCGAGATGGCCATGAGCTGGTGGTGGCCAAAGGCCCGTCTTGCACGCCTGGCCCACATCGAGGGCATCGAGCACCTGCAGGCCGCCCAGCGCGAAGGCGAGGGCGCCATCCTCATGGCCGTGCACTTCACCACCCTGGAGATCGGCGCCGCGCTGCTGGGCCAGGCCCACACCATCGACGGCATGTACCGCGAGCATGGCAACCCGGTGTTCGACTTCATCCAGCGCCGTGGCCGCGAGCGCCACAACCTCGATTCGCTGGCCGTGGAGCGTGATGACGTGCGCGGCATGCTCAAGCTGCTGCGCAAGGGCCGGGCGATCTGGTACGCGCCGGACCAGGACTATGGCGCCAAGCAGAGCATCTTCGTGCCGCTGTTCGGTATCCCCGCAGCCACCGTCACGGCCACCACCAAGTTCGCCCGGCTGGGCAAGGCCCGGGTGATTCCGTTTACCCAGCGACGGCTTGAGGACGGCAGCGGCTATCGTCTGGTGGTGCACCCGCCGCTCGAGGACTTCCCCGGCGAAACCGAGGAAGCCGACTGCCTGCGTATCAACCAGTGGGTCGAGGGCGTGCTGCGCGCGTGTCCCGAGCAGTACCTGTGGGCGCACCGGCGCTTCAAGTCGCGGCCCGAGGGCGAGCCACGGCTGTACGACAAGAAGAAACGCTGACTGTTGTGAGAGCAGGCCCGGCCTCTTCGCGGGTAAACCCGCTCCCACAGAGGCTGGGCAAGCGCTGAGCTTGATGCTGTGCCTGTGAGAGATGAGCAACGGCGGTATGACAAGAAGAAGGGCTGGCTGTTGCTATAGCAGGGCCGGCCTCTTCGCGGGCAAGCCCGCTCCCACAGGGGGTATGTATATGCTAAGGCCGGCACTGTACCTGTGGGAGCGGGTTTACCCGCGAAGAGGCCAGACCTGTCAACTATGATCCAGGAAGGAAGCATGTCCCCAACCACCGGCCTGATCCTCTCCGGCGGCGGCGCCCGCGCCGCCTACCAGGTTGGCGTGCTGGCCGGCATCGCCGAGCTGCTGCCCCCTGGGGCGGCGAACCCCTTTCCGGTGATCGTCGGTACCTCCGCCGGCGCCATCAACGCCGTCAAGCTGGCCAGCGGCGCCACCCGCTTCGCCGAATCGGTGCAGCACCTGACCGCCTTCTGGCAGAACTTTCGCAGCCACCTGGTGCTGCGCAGCGACTGGCCCGGGGTGATTCGCCAGGCCAGCCGCTTCGTCGGCCACAGCCTGCTGGGGCTTGGCGGCCAGGTGCCGGTGGCGCTGCTCGACAGCCGCCCGCTGCGCCGTCTGCTGCATGAACACCTGGACCTGGATGGCATCGCCCACTCCCTGGCGGCCAATCAGCTGCGCGCCATTGCCGTGACCGCTTTCGGCTACGAGTCCGGCCAGGCGGTGACCTTCTACCAGGGCCGCGACACCATCGAACCCTGGCTGCGCCACCGGCGCATCGGCATGCCCACGCCGCTGACCATCGACCACCTGCTGGCCAGCTCGGCGATCCCGCTGCTGTTCGCGCCAGTGCGCCTGGGCGATGAGTTCTTCGGCGACGGCGCGGTGCGCCAGTCGGCGCCGATCAGCCCGGCGCTGCACCTGGGCGCCAGCCGCGTGCTGGTGGTCGGCGTCAGTGGCAACCCCCAGCGCCCGGCGCCGCCCTTGCCGACCCAGCGCGTGTTCAGCGGCCAGCAGCCAAGCCTGGCGCAGATCGGCGGGCACATGCTCAACAGCACCTTCATCGACAGCCTCGAGGACGATATCGAGCTGCTGCAGCGGCTCAACCATCTGAGCCACCTGATGCCGGCGCACCTGGACGCCCGGCGCCTGGGGCTGGCGCCGATCGAGGTGCTGGTGGTAGCGCCCAGCCAGCCGCTGGACGAGATCGCCGCCCGTCATCGGCGCGAGCTGCCGGCGGCGCTGAGGCTGTTCCTGCGTGGGCCTGGCGCTACCAAGACCAGCGGCGCGGGGGTGCTGAGCTACCTGCTGTTCGAGGCGAGCTATTGCAGCGAGCTGATCGAACTGGGGCGCAAGGATGCATTGGCCAAGAAGCGGGAGTTGTGTCAGTTCCTGGGATTGCCCGCCTGACCCTGTAGGAGCGGCCTTGTGCCGCGAAAGAGCTGCAGAACAGCCCCAGGATGTGTGCCCATCTCAAGACTGCCGGGGCCGCTTTGCGGCCCTTTCGCGGCGCAAGGCCGCTCCTACAGGGGATCGGGGTTGCCGTTATTCAGCGATCTGCAACTTGCGCGCCTGGGTATACACGTACCGCAGCTTCTCATACTCGAACGGCGAGTTGGTCTGCCCATAGCGGAAGTTGGTGGTGTAGCGCTTGTCCACCGCCCGCAGCACGGTGAGTTCCGGGTGGTCGCTGGCGGTGTCGGGCACGTTCAGGTAGTTGATCTCCTTCTCTCCCACATAGTCGACCACCAGCCCGGTGGTGTCGCGCAGGTTGGATGGCCCGAGGATCGGCAGCATCAGGTACGGCCCGTCCGGCACCCCATAGAAGCCCAGGGTCTGGCCGAAGTCCTCGCTCTGGCGGGGCAGGCCCATCTTGGTCGCCGGGTCCCACAGGCCGCCAACACCGATGATGGTGTTGAACATCAGCCGCGCGGTAATTTCCGCCGAGCGCTTGGGCTTGAGCTGCAGCACGCTGTTGAACAGGTTGGGCACATCACCCAGGTTGTTGAAGAAGTTGCTCACCCCGGTGCGCACGAAGCCTGGGGTGACATAGCGGTAGCCATCGACCACCGGCAGGAACACCCACTGGTCGAAGCGGTAGTTGAAGTGGTAGATGCGCCGGTTCAGCGATTCCAGCGGGTCGTAGATGTTCAGCGCGGCGAGGGTCGAGCGTTCGAACTCGCGCTGGTCCAGGCCGGGGTTGAACTTGAGCTCGCGCAGCGGATCGACGAAACCGTCGGCCTCCACGGTGAGGGTTTCGGTCTTGTCGGCCTCGACCACGCTGGCACGCGGCGCGACTTCCTCGGCCAGGGCGCAGCCGCTGGCGAGCAGGGCGGTGACGAGCAGCAGTCTGTTAACCACGGAAGAACTCCAGCATGGCGTCGCTGTTGACGCGGTAGTTGAGGTTGCCGCAATGGCCGCCATGGGGGTAGAGCGTAAGGCGTTCGCCGAACACCCGGCGCAGGAAACCGATGTCGCCGGGGCCGAGGATCACATCGTCGGCATTGTGCATCACGGCGATCTTGGGGCTGGCGCGCAGGTAGTCCTCCAGTGCGTACAGGCTCACCTGGTCGACCAGCTGCAGCAGGCTGTTGCCGTCGGTGCGCGCTCGCCACATGGGGATTACCTGCTCGGTCAGGTAGCAGTCGAAGTCGCATTGCAGGGCCCGTTTGAAGAAGGGCTCCAGGCTGCTGCCCTCGGTGATCGGGAATTTCGGCGGGATGATCAGGCCGCGGCGGTTGATCAGGTCGGAGGTGAAGGCGATGTCGGCGGCCGAGAAGCGGAACGAGGTGCCGATGAGCATGGCCATCTGTTCGTTGGACAGGTGCTGGCGCGACTTCTGGAAGTCGTACAGCAGCGCTTCGTTGAGGTCGATGTAGCCCTTGTCCTGGAAATACCGGGTGAGCTTCTCCAGCATCAACTCGTAGAACGTGGTGCTGCGGTCGATGCCCTTGACCCGGGTCTGCACCAGCTTGTCCAGGTTGCTGATCGAGGTGTACAGGTTGACCGGTGGGTTGAGCAGCAGGACGCGCTTGAAGTTGAAGCTCTGGCGAGTTTCGTCGAGTTTGCTGACGAATGCCGCATCCAGCGCCCCGAGGCTGTAGCCGGTGAGGTAGTACTCGCTGACCGGCAGGTGTGCCTGCTGGGCGCGCACCGCCTGCATGACCCGGTACAGGTCCTTGGCATCCTCGCTGGTCACCCCGGGGGTAGCGAAGCGCGAGGCGGCGCTCATGAAGTCCCAGCTGGTCGGCGACGACAGCTGCACCACGTGGTAGCCGGCCTGGTAGAACAGCTTCTTCAGGTACTCGTTGATGCTGCTGGAATAGGGCGCGCCGGTACCGGCGATCAGGAAGATCAATGGCGCTTCGTGGTCCTGCCTGGCCAGGCGATAGCGCAGTTTTTTCACCGACCAGAAGTTATCGGGCAGGGTGAACTCGCGCTCCGGGCGCAGGGTGAGGCTGTAGTCGGCCTGGTCGATGTCGTCGTCGCTGGGCAGCGTCGGGCGCTGTTCCGGCGGCGTGGTGGCGATGGTCGCCTCGAACGGGTTGGTCAACGGATAGCCGTAGCTCGCCGCGTCGATATCCCGCGCCGAAGCGGCCGCAGCCATGAGCAGGCCACCCAGCAGGGCGGCGAGGCGCAAAGATCGAAGCATTTATGTCCCCCAGGGAAAACGCAAGGTCGTGCAGTTCGCAGGCTAGGACCACGACAAGTCGGACAAAGTTGCCCGTTGCCCTGTCGTTCGTCGCACAAGATGTTGCCGCGCCGGACAACGTTTGTCTTGTGCAACATAGCTGCAGGGCCATGATTTTGCCTTGTCGCGGCCCCTGGGCGATCATGCAACGTTTCGATTACCGCTATTGGAGATCCGCATGGCGCGTTGGTGGCCGGTCGTTGCCCTGTTGCTGTTCCTGCCGCTGTGGCTCGCGGCCAGTTATGGCGTGCGCTATGGGCTGATGGAGGATGCCCGGTGGGTCGGGCTGTGCAGCGTGCCGGGGGAGGTCTGGCAATGCCAGGTGCGATCGCTGCTGGGGTTGGGGATACATTTCCAGATAATTGCCTGGGGGGCATTGGGGTTGGCGTTGCTCTGCCAACTGGTGCCTGGCCGAGGTGGGTGGTGGCTGGCGGCGCTGGCGCTGTTGTTCGGGATTCCGGCGCTGGTGCTGTATACCGCGAGCATCGCGGTGTTTGCCGTGGTGCTGGCGGGGTTGCGGCTGGTACGGCGCACGGCTTGAGGTCGTATCGCGGGGCAAGCCCGCTCCCACGCTCAAACAAGGCGTTGACCTCAACGTGGGAGCGGGCTTGCCCCGCGATGGGCCATCAGGCTTTGCGCAAGCTGCGCCACAACGCGCCAACCATCAACACGCTGACCACCGCCCAACCCCAGGCCTGTCGATTCGCCAACCCTTCCTGGAACAACTGCGGCGCCACTCCAGCGCCCACGATAAAGGCCAGCAACGCCACCTCCGCCCGCCGCGCCGACACCGGCCGCAGCAGATAGACCACTGCCGGCAGCAGCAGCGCCGCACTGGGGAAGCTGCGATAGCGCGGGTCGAACACCATCGCCAGCATGCTCACCGCCGCGGCGAATCCGGCCGCCAGCAGCCATGTGCCGGCATGCTTTTCCAGCCAGGCGAACAACCGCTGGCGCCAGCCGTCTCTGCGAGCCAGGGCCAGCGCGCCATGGGCCAGCACCAACAGGTTCAAACCGGCCAGGGCCACCGCCCACAGCCATTCCCCGGCAAAGCGGGCATTGGTGCGCATCAGTTCCCCCCACAGCCCGAGGCTGCCGGCGCCCAAGGCCGCCAGCAACGGCAGCAGCAGGGCGGCGCGGCGGCTTGCCGGGCGCCCGGCCAGAGCCAGGGTCGTCAGCATCAGTATCACACTGGCCAATAACCACTGCGGCCACAGCGCCAGGTTGCTCACCGGCCCTTCAAGCACGCCCTTGTCCTGGCGGTCGGCATCGTACAGCCCCCAGTAGCCGCCCACGGCGCCTTCGCTGGCACGCTTCCAGGGCTGGTCGAACGCCTCGATCAGGTTGTAGCGCCAGCCGTTAGCCTCGGCCAGGGCGACGAAGCCGCGGATGAAACGCGCCTCGTTGATCCGACTCGGCTCCGCCGTCTCACGCTGGCGTCCTTCGCTGGGCCAGCCGGTCTCGCCGATCAGGATGTCCTTGGGCGCGAAGCGGTTGCCGAATACCTGGCGCACTTCGGCCACATGGGCCAGCGCCGCATCGATGCCACGTGGATCGTCTTCCCAGTAGGGCAACAGGTGGATGGTGAGGAAGTCCACCGCCGGTGCGATCTGCGGGTGTTGCAGCCAGAACTCCCAGACATCGGCGTAGGTCACCGGCACCTTCACCTGGCTTTTCACTTTCTCGATCAGCCCGGCCAGGCGCTCGCCGGTGATTTCCTTGCGCAGCAGCGCCTCGTTGCCGACGATCACCGCGCTGACCACGTCGGGGTTGGCGTTGGCCGCGGCGATCAGCAATTCGATTTCCTTGTCGGTGTCCACGGGGCTTGAGTTGACCCAGGCACCGAGCATCACCTTCAGGCCATGCTTGCGGGCCAGCGCCGGGATCGCCTCCAGGCCGGTCATCGAATAGGTGCGGATGCACTGGAATCGCTCGCTCAGCAACGCCAGGTCGGCGTCCATGCGCGCCGGGCGCAGGCGAAACGGCTGGTCGAACGGCGACTGGTCCTTGTCGAACGGGGTGTAGGACGCGCACTGCAATTTGTGCGTCGGGCTCGCCGCATCGGGCAGGTGCACCGGCTTGCCGAGGCCGTACCAGAGCGCCCACAGCCCGATGAGGGCGAGCAGGCAGGCGAGCAGGTAAGCAGGCAGGAGCAGTCGGGTGTTACTGGGCATCGGGCGGTCCGTCGGCAAGCACAAAGGGCTAGATGATAGCCGCAAATGACCGGCGCCAAGCCTTTGGCATGCAAGGATCGCGCAGGCCGCTCGGCTGGCATGGCGCTAATGGCACAGTGCTGTCGCTGATCGTTCGCTGGAGGTCGCTGACAGAGCAGGTCGTGCGCGGGGGCAGGTCGATGATGCTCTCTCCAAGACCTGACGAGGGGATGCTTTGATGGCGACTTTTACAAGAGTACGACGTTTCCTGAGTGTGGGCGCCGCCCTGGTATTGACCATGAGCACTGCGCAGGCCATGGCCAAGGAAGTGAGCATCGGTTACGTGGACGGCTGGTCGGACAGCGTGGCCACCACCAACGTGGCCGCCGAGGTGATCAGGCAGAAACTCGGCTATGACGTGAAGCTGCAGGCCGTGGCCACCGGGATCATGTGGCAGGGCGTGGCCACCGGCAAGCTCGACGCCATGCTCTCGGCCTGGCTGCCGGTGACCCATGGCGAGTACTGGGCCAAGAACAAGGACAACGTCGTCGACTACGGGCCGAACTTCAAGGATGCCAAGATCGGCCTGATCGTCCCCGAGTACGTCAAGGCCAGCAGCATCGCCGACCTCAAGACCGATGCCAGCTTCAAGAACAAGATCGTCGGCATCGATGCCGGCTCCGGGGTCATGCTCAAGACCGAGCAGGCCATCAAGGACTACGACCTGACCGGCTACAAACTGACGGCCAGCTCCGGCGCGGCGATGACCGCCGAGCTGGGCCGCTCCTACAAGAAGAACGAGTCCATCGCCGTGACCGGCTGGGTACCGCACTGGATGTTCGCCAAGTGGAAACTCAAGTTCCTTGAGGACCCCAAGGGCGTGTACGGCGCCGCCGAAACGGTCAACAGCATCGGCAGCAAGGAACTGGCGAGCAAGGCGCCGGAAGTGGCCGAGTTCCTGAAGAAGTTCCAGTGGCAGTCCAAGGATGAGATCGGCGAGGTGATGCTGGCGATCCAGGAAGGCGCCAAGCCCGAGGCCGCTGCCAAGGACTGGGTGGCCAAGCATCCGGAGCGGGTCAAGGAGTGGACCGGCAAGTAACCTCGCCGTAGAGGCCAGTGCGACCATTTCGCGGGTAAACCCGCTCCCACAGGATCACCACAAACTTGAACATTGTGGCTTACCTGTGGGAGCGGGTTTACCCGCGAATGCCCCTACTCGGGTTTTGGTTGTTGCGAAAACTGTAAAACACCGTTGCATCTAAGACTAAGGTCGTCTGGTTGGCGTCCAGCGGCAGCATAAAGTTGGAGTCGGGTTATCCCTACTCTGTGCTGCTAGGACAAAAACAATGAACGACAGCATTTACCAATCGATACAGAACAGTCCGCGCTTCAAGGAACTGGTTACCAAGCGCGAGCGCTTCGCCTGGATTCTCTCGGCGATCATGCTCGGCCTTTACTGCGCCTTCATCCTCCTCATCGCCTATGGCCCGCACGTGCTGGGCGCCAAGCTCAGCCCCGAGTCGTCGATCACCTGGGGCATTCCCCTGGGCGTCGGCCTGATCCTCTCGGCCTTCGTGCTCACCGCGCTCTACGTGCGTCGCGCCAACGGCGAGTTCGATGAACTGAACAAGGCCATTCTCGAGGAGGCCAAGCAATGATCCGTCACGCCAAAACCCTGGCCGTCCTGGCCTGCGGCGCTTTCGCACCCGCCGTGTGGGCCGCCGATGCCCTGACCGGCGAGGTGCAGAAACAGCCGCTGAACGTCTCGGCGATTGCCATGTTCGTGGCCTTCGTCGCCTTCACCCTGGGCATTACCTACTGGGCCTCCAAACGCAACAAGTCGGCGGCCGACTACTACGCCGCCGGCGGTAAGATCACCGGCTTCCAGAACGGCCTGGCGATTGCCGGTGACTACATGTCGGCGGCCTCGTTCCTGGGTATTTCCGCACTGGTGTTCACCTCGGGCTACGACGGCCTGATCTACTCCATCGGCTTCCTGGTCGGCTGGCCGATCATCCTGTTCCTGATCGCCGAGCGCCTGCGCAACCTGGGCAAGTACACCTTCGCCGACGTGGCCTCGTACCGCCTCGGGCAGAAGGAGATCCGCACCCTGTCGGCCTCCGGTTCGCTGGTGGTGGTGGCGTTCTACCTGATCGCGCAGATGGTCGGTGCCGGCAAGCTCATCGAGCTGCTGTTCGGCCTGGACTACCACGTGGCGGTGATCCTGGTGGGCATCCTGATGTGCCTGTACGTGCTGTTCGGCGGCATGCTCGCCACCACCTGGGTGCAGATCATCAAGGCGGTGCTGCTGCTGTCCGGTGCCAGCTTCATGGCGCTGATGGTGATGAAGCACGTGGGCTTTGACTTCAACACCCTGTTCTCCGAGGCGATCAAGGTGCATGCCAAGGGCGAGGCGATCATGAGCCCGGGCGGCCTGGTCAAGGACCCGATCTCGGCGTTCTCGCTGGGCCTGGCGCTGATGTTCGGCACCGCCGGTCTGCCGCACATCCTGATGCGCTTCTTCACCGTCAGCGACGCCAAGGAAGCGCGCAAGAGCGTGCTGTACGCCACCGGCTTCATCGGCTACTTCTACATCCTGACGTTCATCATCGGCTTCGGCGCGATCCTGCTGGTCAGCACCAACCCCGACTTCAAGGACGCCGCCGGCGCCCTGATCGGCGGCAACAACATGGCGGCGGTGCACCTGGCCGATGCCGTGGGCGGCAGCGTGTTCCTCGGCTTCATCTCGGCGGTGGCCTTCGCCACCATCCTGGCGGTGGTCGCCGGCCTGACCCTGGCCGGTGCCTCGGCGGTGTCCCATGACCTGTATGCCAGCGTCTGGCGCAAGGGCAAGGCCAACGACAAGGACGAGATCCGCGTGTCGAAGATCACCACCATCGCCCTGGGCGTGCTGGCGATCGGCCTGGGTATCCTGTTCGAGAAGCAGAACATCGCCTTCATGGTCGGCCTGGCCTTCTCCATCGCCGCCAGCTGCAACTTCCCGGTGCTGCTGCTCTCGATGTACTGGAAGAAACTGACCACCCGCGGCGCCATGATCGGCGGCTGGATGGGCCTGGTCAGCGCGGTGGGCCTGATGGTCCTGGGCCCGACCATCTGGGTGCAGATCCTCGGTCACGAGAAAGCCATCTACCCGTACGAGTACCCGGCTTTGTTCTCGATGATCATTGCCTTCGCCGGCATCTGGTTCTTCTCGGTCACCGACAAGTCCAAGGCTGCCGAGAACGAGCGCGCGCTGTTCTTCCCGCAGTTCGTCCGTTCGCAGACCGGCCTTGGGGCCAGCGGGGCGGTTTCCCACTGATCCTGGTTGTTGCCTGAACGAAAACGCCCCGGCTTGCCGGGGCGTTTTCGTTCAACAGGGAGCCAGCTGCAATGGCTGGCTCAGATCCGACCGAGCAGCAACAGGATCAACAACACCACCAGCACCACGCCGATGATGCCGGAAGGACCGTAGCCCCAACTGCGCGAGTGCGGGAAGACCGGTAAGCCACCGACCAGCAGCAGGATCAGGATGATGATGAGGATCGTGGTCATGATGGAGTCCTTGCGTAGTTGAGGGTCAAGGGCCTCGGAATGCTGGGCGCTTACTGTTCCGACCGTTGGCGGTGGGCAAAGATTCCATCGGTTGTGCAGGCCCCGGGTGGATGAATCCTCATTCAGCATTCTGATGCTGCACCGCTGTGGCCCGCGTTCTGGCTAGACTCCAGGCCAATCCCACTGTTCAAGGCAGCTGACCATGCACAACCGAATGATGATCACTGGCGCCGGCTCCGGCCTTGGTCGCGAGATCGCCCTGCGCTGGGCCCGCGATGGCTGGCGCCTGGCCTTGGCCGATGTCAATGAAGCGGGCCTGCGCGAGACCTTGGAGCTGGTGCGTGGCGCCGGTGGTGACGGCTTCATCCAGCGCTGCGACGTGCGCGACTACAGCCAGCTCACCGCCCTGGCCCAGGCCTGCGAGGAGAAGCTCGGCGGCATCGACGTGATCGTCAACAATGCCGGGGTGGCGTCGGGCGGGTTCTTCGCCGATTTGTCCCTGGAGGACTGGGACTGGCAGATCGCGGTCAACCTGATGGGCGTGGTCAAGGGCTGCAAGGCGTTCCTGCCGCTGCTCGAGCGCAGCCGTGGGCGGATCATCAATATTGCCTCCATGGCCGCCCTGATGCAGGGGCCGGGCATGAGCAACTACAACGTGGCCAAGGCCGGGGTGCTGGCCTTGTCCGAGAGCCTGCTGGTGGAGCTGCGCCAGGTCGAGGTGGCGGTGCATGTGGTGTGCCCGTCGTTCTTCCAGACCAACCTGCTCGACTCGTTCCGCGGGCCGGATCCGGCGATGAAGGCGCAGGTGGGCAAACTGCTGGAAGGCTCGCCGATCAATGCCGCCGATATCGCCGAGTATATCCATCAGCGGGTTGCGGCTGGCGAGTTCCTGATCCTGCCCCACGAAGCCGGGCGTCAGGCCTGGCAGCTCAAATGCCAGTCGCCCCAGCGGCTGTACGATGAAATGGCGGACATGGCGGTGAAAATGCGGGCGAAGGCACGCAAAGCCGCACATTGAGGGAAGTTTCTGTAGGTTTTTTTACCCTCGCCAGTAGGGCATGTCTATTTATCCGAAGAAGGATTGAGTAGGCCAAAGCTGGCGGGGCAGTCTCCGATTTTCCATTGAGCGGGAGGATCGGAGCATGCTGGTAATCGGACGAGAAGTGGGCGAGGTCATCGTCATTTCCGACAACATCAGGATCCAGGTGATGTCCGTGGAGAACGGCCAGGTCCGTTTCGGCATTTGCGCGCCGCGCGAAGTGGAGGTGCACCGGGTCGAGGTGTACAAACGCATCAAGGCACTGGAGTTGGAGAAGCAGCAGGCCTGAAGGCCGGCTACTCGAAGAGCTCCCGCGGCACGTCATGCTTGGCCAGCAACTGGCACTGCTGGCTGTCCATGTCGAACAGGATGAACGCCTGCCCCTTGGCCAGGGCCTGGCGTACCCGCAGCACGCGGGTTTCCAGTGGGGTGTCGTCGCCGTTGTCGGTGCCGTCGCGGGTGACGAAGTCCTCGATCAGGCGGGTCAGGGTTTCGGCTTCGAGTTGGTCGTAGGGGATCAGCATGGTCTGGGCAGTGGTTGTGGGAATGGGGGCATGCTACGTGAATTTGCAATTCCCTTGTAGGAGCGGCCTTGTGCCGCGAACGGGCCGCAAAGCGGCCCCGGCGATCTTTGATCCAGGGGCCGCTACGCGACCCGTTCGCGGCGCAAGGCCGCTCCTACAGGGATAGGCGTTTGAGCTTAGCCTTTGTTGCCCACCAGGCTGTCCACCGCCGGCACCCGGGTATCGCTTTCCATCTGCGCGTCGTGTTCCAGCTGGTGGCTGAAGCGCTCCAGTGAGGCATTGGCCGGCTGCGAGTCGCTGGCGAACACCGGCGGGCTGAGCAGGTAGGCGCCGAGCAGCCGGCTGAGCGCCGCCAGGCTGTCGATATGGGTGCGCTCGTAGCCATGGGTGGCATCGCAGCCGAAGGCCACCAGGGCGGTGCGGATATCGTGCCCGGCGGTCACCGCCGAGTGGGCGTCGCTGAAGTAGTAGCGGAACAGGTCGCGGCGTACCGGCAAATCAGCATCGCCGGCCAGCTTCAGCAAGTGGCGCGACAGGTGATAGTCGTAGGGACCGGACGAATCCTGCATGGCCACGCTCACCGCGTGCTCGCTGGAGGCCTGCCCCGGCGCCACCGGGGCGATGTCGATGCCGACGAATTCGCTGACGTCCCAGGGCAGGGCGGCCGCGGCGCCCGAGCCGGTCTCCTCGGTGATGGTAAACAAGGGGTGGCAGTCGATCAGTGGCTGACGGCCGCTTTGCACCACGGCCTTGAGCGCCGCCAGCAAGGCCGCCACGCCGGCCTTGTCGTCCAGGTGGCGGGCGCTGATATGGCCGCTTTCGGTGAACTCCGGCAGCGGATCGAAGGCAACGCAGTCACCGATGGCGATCCCCAGCGCCTCGCAATCGGCGCGGGTGGCGCAGTAGGCGTCCAGGCGCACTTCAACGTGTTCCCAGCTGATCGGCATCTGGTCGATGGCGGTGTTGAAGGCGTGCCCGCTGGCCATCAGTGGCAACACGCTGCCGCGGTACACGCCGGTATCGGTGAACACACTGACCCGGCTGCCCTCGGCGAAGCGGCTCGACCAGCAACCCACCGGTGCCAGGGCCAGGCGACCGTTGTCCTGCAACTGGCGCACGCTGGCGCCGATGGTGTCCAGGTGCGCCGAGACGGCGCGGTCGGGCGAGTTCTGGCGGCCCTTCAGCGTGGCGCGTATGGTGCCGCGACGGGTCAGCTCGAAGGGGATGCCCAGTTCGTCCAGGCGCTCGGCGACATAGCGCACGATGGTGTCGGTGAAGCCGGTGGGGCTGGGGATGGCGAGCATCTCCAGCAGCACACGTTTGAGGTAGTCGAGATCGGGTTCGGGGAGTCGTTCGGACATGTCCAGGTCTCCGGTCGGGGTGAAATTTCCAAACTGCGGGCAAGGCCTTTGTAGGAGCGGCCTTGTGCCGCGAAAGGCCCGCAAAGCGGGCCCGGCGATAGATGCAGCGAAGCTGAAATCCTGGGGGCGCTTCGCACCCCTTTCGCGGCACAAGGCCGCTCCTACAAATAACGAGGGGTTGTCAGGCCACAGGTCGGCTATGTGGGAACAACAAATCGACAAAGCGCTCGGCCGTAGGCTGCGGTTCATGATTGGCCAATCCCGCACGCTCGTTGGCCTCGATGATCACGTAGTCCGGATGTTCGGCATCGCGGACCATCAAATCCAGGCCCACCACCGGGATTTCCAGGGCGCGGGCAGCACGCACGGCGGCATCGGCCAGTACCGGGTGCAGGCGCGCGGTGACATCCTCCAGGGTACCGCCGGTGTGCAGGTTGGCGGTGCGGCGCACGGCCAATCGTTGCCCGGCGGGCAGGATGTCGTCGTAGCCCAGCCCCGCGTCCTTGAGCGTGCGCTCGGTCTCTTCGTCCAGTGGAATGCGGCTCTCGCCGCCGGTGGCCACCTGGCGGCGCCGGCTCTGGGCTTCGATCAGCGCACGGAGGCTGTGCTTGCCGTCGCCGATCACCTGGGCCGGATGGCGGATTGCAGCCGCCACCACCTCGTAGCCGATCACCACGATGCGCAGGTCGACGCCTGCATGGAAACTCTCCAGCAGCACGCGGCTGTCGAAGACGCGGGCCTGTTCCACGGCATGGCTCAGCGCTTCAAGCGTGGTGATATTGACCGCCACCCCCTGGCCCTGCTCTCCATCCACCGGCTTGACCACCACCGTGTCGTGCTCGTCGAGGAATGCCTGGTTGTCATCGGCATTGCCCGCCAGTTGCTGCGCCGGTACCTGCAGACCCGCGTTGTACAGGGCTTGGCGGGTCAGACGCTTGTCCTGGCAGAGGGTCATGGTCACGGCGCTGGTCAGGTCGCTCAACGATTCCCGACAGCGGATGCGCCGTCCGCCCAGGGTCAGGGTGAACAGCCCTACACCCGCGTCCTCCACCTGCACCTCGATGCCCCGGCGCAGCGCCTCGTCGACAATGATCCGTGCATAGGGGTTGAGCCCGGCCTCGGGACCGGGGCCGAGGAACAGCGGCTGGTTGATGCCGTTCTTGCGCTTGATGGCGAAGGTCGGCAGGGTACGCAAACCAAGCTTCTTGTACAGCCGCTTGGCCTGGCGGTTGTCGTGCAGCACCGACAGGTCGAGGCAGGCCAGGCCACGGCTCATGAAGTGCTCGATCAGGTGACGCACCAGCACTTCGCCGACGCCCGGGCGGGTGCACTGTGGGTCCACCGCCAGGCACCACAGGCTGCAGCCGTGCTCGGGGTCGTCGAAGGCCTTGCTGTGGTCCAGGCCCATTACGCTGCCGATCACCGCGTGGCTGTCTTCGTCCTCGGCCAGCCAGTACACCGGCCCGCCGAGGTGGCGTGGGGTGAGCAGTTCGGGGTCGACCGGCAGCATGCCGCGGGCCTGGTACAGCGCATTGATCGCCTGCCAGTCCGCCGGTCCTTGCGCCCGGCGAATGCGAAAGCCGCGAAACACGCGCCGCGCCGGCCGGTAGTCGGTGAACCACAGGCGCAGGGTATCCGACGGGTCAAGGAACAGCTGTTGCGGCGCCTGGGCCAGTACCTGCTGCGGGGCGGCGACGTACAGGGCGATGTCGCGCTCGCCGGCCTGCTCTTGCAGCAGCGCTTCGGCCAGGCTGAGCGGATCGGGGTAGGTATGCCCGATCAGCAGCCGCCCCCAGCCGCAATGCACGGCTCGCGGCTGGTCGTGGGGGTCGCTGCCGTCGCCGGCCAGGCGTGCCTGCAAGCGCTCGTAGGACGGCGCCTGGCCGCGCAGCAGGCGCTGGCCATAGGCGATCTCGTGGGCTTTCATCGGTCAGATTCCTTGTTCGCTGAGCCACAGGTTCAGGGCCGCCAACTGCCACAGCTTGGAGCCGCGCAGCGGGGTTAGCTGGCCGTGGGGGTTGCTCAGCAGGCGGTCGAGCATGGCCGGGTCGAACAGCCCGCGATCCTGGCTGGGGTCGGTCAGCAGCTCGCGTACCCAGTCCAGGGTGGCGCCTTGCAGGTGCTTGAGGCCGGGAACCGGGAAATAGCCCTTCTTGCGGTCGATCACTTCGTGGGGAATGACCCGACGCGCCGCCTGCTTGAGCACCTGCTTGCCGCCGTCGGGCAGCTTGAAGCGTGCCGGAATGCGCGCCGACAGCTCCACCAGGCGGTAGTCGAGGAACGGCGTGCGCGCCTCCAGGCCCCAGGCCATGGTCATGTTGTCCACCCGCTTGACCGGGTCGTCCACCAACATCACCGTGCTGTCCAGGCGCAGGGCCTTGTCCACCGCGTCCGGCGCGCCGGGGCGGGCGAAGTGTTCGCGGACGAAGTCGCCGGCCGCGTCGTTGTCCAGGCGCCACGGCGCCTGCACGGTGGCGCGGTATTCGGCGTGGCTGCGGTCGAAGAACGCCTCGCGATAGGCGCCGAAGGCATCCTCGGCGCCGTTCACCTGCGGGTACCAGTGGTAGCCGGCGAATAGCTCGTCGGCGCCCTGGCCGCTCTGCACGCCCTTGCAATGCTTGGCCACCTCCCGCGAGAGCAGGTAGAAGGCGATGCAGTCATGGCTGACCATCGGCTCGCTCATGGCGCGGAAGGCCGCCGGTAACTGTTCGATGATCTCGTGCTCGGCGATGCGCAGCTTGTGGTGGCGGGTGTGGTAGTGCCTGGCGATCAGGTCGGAGTACTGGAACTCGTCACCGCGCTCGCCGCCGGCGTCCTCGAAACCGATGGAGAAGGTCGACAGGTCGTCCACGCCGGCCTCGCGCAGCAGGCCGACCAGCAGGCTGGAGTCGACGCCGCCGGAGAGCAGCACGCCGACGTCCACCGCGGCGCGCTGGCGGATCGCCACGGCGTCGCGGGTGGCATCGAGCACGCGGCTGGTCCAGCCCTCCAGGTCGAGTTCGCGTTCGTCCGGGTTCGGGCCGTAGTGCAGTTGCCACCAGGTCTGGCGCTCGACCTCGCCATGGCGGTCGATGCGCATCCAGGTGCCGGGCTCGAGCTTTTGCACATTGGCCAGCAGGGTGCGTGGCGCCGGTACCACGGCGTGGAAGTTCAAGTAGTGGTTCAGTGCCACCGGGTCGATCACCGGGTCGATATCGCCGCCCTTGAGCAGTGCCGGCAGGGTCGAGGCGAAGCGCAGGCGCTCGCCGTTGCGCGACAGGTACAGAGGCTTGACGCCCAGACGGTCGCGGGCCAGGAACAGGCGCTGGTTGTCGCGCTCCCAGATGGCCAGGGCGAACATGCCGTTGAGCTTGGGCAGCAACGCCGCGCCCCAGGCGTGGTAGCCCTTGAGCAGCACCTCGGTGTCGCCGTTGGACCAGAAGCTGTAGCCCAGGGCTTGTAGCTCCTCGCGCAGTTCGGGGAAGTTGTAGATGGCGCCGTTGAAGGCCAGCGCCAGGCCCAGGGTGTTGTCGACCATGGGCTGGGCCGAGCCGTCGGACAGGTCCATGATCTTCAGGCGCCGGTGGCCGAGAGCGATCGGGCCCTGGCTATGGAAGCCCCAGGCGTCGGGGCCGCGGGGCGCCAGGTGGTGGGTGATGCGCTCCACCGCGGCGAGGTCCGCCGGGCGAGGGGCTTGGTCGATGGGGGTGAAACGTAACTCTCCTGCTAATCCGCACATAAGTCCTTACCGGTTTTGCCGTTGGGGAGGTGTGCCGCGAAGGTGGGCACTTAGGTAGGGACCGGGGTAGCTTGTGAGAGTTTTAGATCAATCTGTTATATGTGGTTGTCGGGGACTGGGACCGCTGTGCGGTCCTTTCGCGGCACGAGGCCGCTCCTACAGGAGATCGCGGTCGCCTGTGTAGGAGCGGCCTTGCCGAGGTGTCGGACCGGCCGGAAAGGGGCGCACAGCGCCCCCAGCAATCCCGCTATTTACCGCGAATCAACCGGCGCAACGCGAACCTGTTCGGGTGGCAGGCCTCGGCCACGGCTCGGGGCACCGGCAATGGTTCACCACTGACCCACGCCGCAATCAGCTCCCCGGACAGCGGTGCAGTAATCAATCCCCGCGACCCATGCCCACTGTTCACATACAGCCCCTCCAGCCACTGACAGGCCACATCGGGCACCTGTCGCGCATCCTTGGCCAACATGGCGTAGGCCTGGTTGAACGCCTCGACATCGGCCAGCGGCCCGATGATGGGCAGGTAGTCCGGGCTGGTGCAACGGAACGCTGCCCGACCCTGTAGTTGCGCCGGATCCAGCTCGGCGGTGCGCAGGCGGGTGGCCAGGTCTGCGGAAATATCATCCAGTAGCGCCAGGTTGCCCTGGTGCTCGGCCACGGTCGGCGCCAGGTCCTCGCTGTGGAAGTCGAAGCTGGCGCCCAGGGTGTGCTCATCGCCGCGAGGTGGCGCGACGTAGCCGTCGGCGCAGACCACCGTGCGTAGTTCCTGGCTGGCCACGGTGGCCGGCAGGCGGGTGATCTGCCCGCGAATGCGCTTGAGCGGCAACCCGGCGCAAGCCGGGAAGTCACGGACATCGGCAGCCCCGGCCAGCACCACCAGCGGCGCACTGGCCAGCAGGCGCTCGCCGTCCCAGGCCTGCCACAGACCGTCGGCCTTGCGCAGCGCGATGACGTTGGCATGGCCGAGCAGGCGGATGCGCGGATGGTCCAGCTGCGCCTGGCACAGCGCCGGCGGGTGCACCCAGCCACCCTCGGGGTAGAACAGGCCGCCGCTGGCCAGCGCCACGCCTGCCACGGCTTCGGCCTGTTCGCGGTCGAGCTGGCGCAGCAGGCTGTTGTCGAAGGCGGTCGCCAGCTTGGCCTGGCGTTCGCCTTCCTTGTTGTCGAAGGCCAGTTGCAGCACACCGCAGGCATCCCAGTCCTGGCCACGTTGCAGGTGCTCGAGCCAGCGACGGGTGTAACCGAAGCCGGAAAGGATCATCTGCGACAGGGCGGTGCCATGGGCGGACAGTTTGAGATACAGCACGCCCTGGGGATTGCCCGAGGCCTCCTGGGCCGGCCCGTCGTGACGCTCCAGCACGCTGACCTGCCAACCCCGGGCCGCCAGGCTGCGCGCCGTGGCGCTGCCCGCCAGGCCGGCACCGATCACCAGCGCCTCGCGTGGCCCCGGCAAGGGCGCCGGGCGTGCGTACCAGGGCGCCGCGGGGGCGGCTGGCGCGCCGCTGTAGACGCCATGCATCACCTCCCACTTCTTGCCGATACCGGGCACCTTCTTCATGGTGAAGCCGGCCTCGATCAGCGAGCGGCGGACCCAGCCGGTGGTGGTGAAGGTGCCGAGGGTGGTGCCGGGGTGCGATAGCCGCGCCAACTGGGCGAACAGCTCCGGCGTCCACATGTCGGGGTTCTTCGCCGGGGCGAAGCCGTCGAGAAACCAGGCGTCGATGCACGCGTCCAGTTGCGGCAGTTGCGCCAGCGCATCGCCGATCATCAGCGTGAGGGTGACGCGGCCGTCATCGAGGCTCAGTTGCTGGAAACCCGGATGGATCGCCACGTACTGATCGAGCAGGGGCCGGGTGAAGGCCGCCAGCGCCGGCCACAGTTGCATGGCGCGCTCCAGGTCGTCGCGGCTCAGGGGGTACTTTTCCACGCTGACGAAGTGCAGGCGCGCCTCGGCGTGGGCCAGCTCGGCGAACAGCTGCCAGGCGCAGAAGAAATTCATGCCGGTGCCAAAGCCCGTTTCCCCGATCACCAGGCAGTCCCGCGGCGCCAGCTCGGCGAAGCGCTGGCGCAGGTGGTTCTGCTCGATGAACACGTGCAGGGTCTCGTCGATGCCTTCGTTGACGGCGAAATAGACATCGTCGTATTGCCGGGAGTGGGGGCGGCCCTGGTCGTCCCAGTCGATCTGGGCGTGCAGGGGGAGGGTGGTGTCGGACATGGTCGGCTCGGTTGCAGCGGATGACGGATTTTAAGCGATCCGAGCGGCGAGTGCCGGTCTTATCGCAAGGCGCGACAGGATCGATACGGATGGCGCAAATCCGCTAATCTTGCTTATCCATTGAAGGAGCCCTCCATGTTCGAATCCGCCGAAATCGGTCACAGCATCGACAAGGACACCTACGAAGCAGAAGTCCCCGCCCTGCGCGAGGCGCTGCTCGAAGCCCAGTACGAACTCAAGCAGCAGGCGCGCTTCCCGGTGATCGTGCTGATCAACGGCATCGAGGGCGCCGGCAAGGGCGAGACGGTCAAGCTGCTCAACGAGTGGATGGACCCGCGACTGATCGAAGTGCGCACCTTCGACCAGCAGACCGACGAGGAACTGGCCCGGCCACCGGCCTGGCGCTACTGGCGGGCGTTGCCGCCGAAAGGGCGGATGGGCGTGTTTTTCGGCAACTGGTACAGCCAGATGCTCGAAGGCCGCGTGCACGGCCAGTTCAAGGATGCCGTGCTCGACCAGGCCATCGCCGGCGCCGAGCGCCTGGAGCAGATGCTCTGCGACGAAGGCGCGCTGATCATCAAGTTCTGGTTCCACCTGTCCAAGAAGCAGATGAAGGCGCGACTCAAGGCGCTCAAGGAAGATCCGCTGCACAACTGGCGCATCAGCCCGCTGGACTGGCAGCAGTCGGAAACCTACGACCGTTTCGTGCGTTTCGGCGAGCGTGTGCTGCGCCGCACCAGCCGCGACTACGCGCCCTGGCATGTGATCGAGGGCGTCGACCCGCACTACCGCAGCCTGGCAGTCGGGCGCATCCTGCTGGAGGGCCTGCAGGCCGCCCTGGCCAACAACCCCAAGGGCAAGCATCAGGGTAACGTCACGCCGCTGGGGCGCAGCATCGACCAGAAGAGCCTGCTCGGCGCCCTGGACATGACCCTGCGCCTGGACAAGCACGACTACCAGGAACAGCTGGTCACCGAACAGGCGCGCCTGGCCGGTCTGCTGCGCGACAAGCGCATGCGCCGCCACGCCCTGGTGGCGGTGTTCGAAGGCAACGACGCGGCCGGCAAGGGCGGGGCGATCCGCCGCGTGGCGGCGGCGCTGGATCCGCGCCAGTACCGCATTGTGCCAATCGCCGCGCCCACCGAGGAAGAGCGTGCCCAGCCATACCTGTGGCGGTTCTGGCGACACATTCCGGCGCGGGGCAAGTTCACCATCTTCGACCGCTCCTGGTATGGCCGGGTGCTGGTGGAGCGGGTCGAGGGCTTCTGCAGCCCGGCGGACTGGATGCGCGCCTATGGCGAGATCAATGACTTCGAGGAGCAGTTGAGCAACGCCGGGGTGGTGGTGGTCAAGTTCTGGCTGGCCATCGACCAGCAGACCCAGCTGGAGCGCTTCGAGGAGCGTGAGCAGATCCCGTTCAAGCGCTACAAGATCACCGAGGAGGACTGGCGCAACCGCGACAAGTGGGACGTCTATTCCGAGGCGGTGGGCGACATGGTCGACCGCACCAGCACCGAGATCGCGCCGTGGACCCTGGTGGAGGCCAACGACAAGCGCTGGGCGCGGGTGAAGGTGCTGCGCACGATCAACCAGGCACTGGAGGCGGCGTTCGCCAAGGACAAGAAGTAAGCGAGTTCGTGGGAGCGGGCTTGCCCCGCGATAGGGCCGAGCCTGCAATCGCGGGGCAAGCCCGCTCCTACGAAAGCCCGCCCACGCATTAAGCATGCATCCAGGGAATGACCTGATGAAATCTTTTCCCGCCACACGTTCCCCGCCAAGCCCGTAGACTGCACCTTCCCCCACCAAGGCTCGACTCGAGGACACCATGCACATTTCTTCCGGACGCTGGGTCCAGGGCCTTCTGCTGGCGCTGTTGACCGCGTTGCTCTGGGGCATCCTGCCGATCAAGCTCAAGCAGGTGCTGCAGGTGATGGACCCGGTAACCGTCACCTGGTACCGCCTGAGCGTTTCCGGCGGCCTGTTGTTCGCCTGGCTGGCGGCCAATCGGCGGCTGCCGTCGTTCAGTCGTCTTGGAATGAAGGGCAAGGGCCTGGTGGCCGTCGCGGTGGCCGGCCTGGTCGGCAACTATGTGCTGTACCTGGTCGGCCTCAACCTGCTCAGCCCCGGCACCGCGCAACTGGTCGTGCAGCTGGGGCCGGTGCTGTTGCTGGTGGCCAGCGTGTTCGTGTTCAAGGAGCGTTTCAGCCTGGGGCAGGGCCTGGGCCTGCTGGTGCTGCTGGCGGGATTCGGGCTGTTCTTCAACCAGCGCCTGGAAGAGCTGCTCACATCACTTGGCACCTACACCACCGGCGTGCTGACCATTATCCTGGCGACCAGCATCTGGGTGTTCTATGCCTTGAGCCAGAAGCAACTGCTGACGGTGTGGAACTCGCAGCAGGTGATGATGGTGATCTACCTGTGCTGCGCACTGCTGCTCACGCCCTGGGTGCATCCGCTGGAGGTGTTGCAGCTCAGCCCGTTGCAGGGCTGGTTGCTGCTGGCCTGCTGCCTGAACACGCTGGTGGCCTATGGCGCGTTCGCCGAGGCGCTGGCACATTGGGAGGCCTCGCGGGTCAGCGCGACCCTGGCACTGACGCCGCTGGTGACGTTCGTCGCGGTGGCGCTGGCGGCCTGGCTGTGGCCGGATTACGTGCATGCCGAGCAGATCAATGGCCTGGGCTATGTCGGGGCGGTGACGGTGGTGCTGGGGTCGGCATTGGTGGCGTTGGGGCCGTCGCTGATCGCGGGGTGGAGAGCGAAGAGCCAGGCTCAATAACCCTCGCGGTACCTGTAGGAGCGGCCTTGTGCCGCGAAAGGGCTGCGCAGCAGCCCCGGCGATCTTTGTATTAAATGCCGAATCCTGGGGCTGCTGCGCAGCCCTTTCGCGGCACAAGGCCGCTCCTACAGGTGATGAGTCAGCCTTTCCCGCCAGGCGCCAGCATGTTCTCCGGCCTTACCCACTGGTCGAACTGCTCATTGGTCAGGTACTTCAGCTCCAGCGCCGCTTCGCGCAGGGTCTTGCCCTCGCTGTAGGCCTTCTTGGCGATTTCCGCCGCCTTGTCATAGCCGATGTGCGGGTTCAGCGCCGTCACCAGCATCAGCCCGCGCTCCAGGTGCGCGGCCATCTGCCCGGCATCCGGCTCGATGCCGGCCACGCAGTGCTGCTGGAAGTTGCGACAGCCATCGGCCAGCAGCTCGATCGACTGCAGCAGGTTGTGGATGATCACCGGCTTGAACACGTTCAGCTGCAGATGGCCCTGGCTTGCGGCAAAGCCGATCGCCGCGTCGTTGCCCAGCACCTGGCAGGCCAGCATCGACAGTGCCTCGCACTGGGTCGGGTTGACCTTGCCGGGCATGATCGAGCTGCCCGGCTCGTTGGCCGGCAGGCGCACCTCGGCAAGCCCCGCGCGCGGGCCGGAGCCCAGCAGGCGCAGGTCGTTGGCGATCTTCATCAGGGCCACGGCCAGGGTCTTCAGCGCGCCGGCCAGGCTGGTCAGCGGCTCGTGTCCGGCGAGGGCGGCGAACTTGTTCGGCGCGGTGACGAACGGCAGGCCGGACAGCGCCGCCAGCTCCGCGGCTATGGCTTCGGCGAAACCGTGCGGGGCGTTGAGGCCGGTACCCACGGCGGTGCCGCCCTGGGCCAGCTCGCAGACCGCCGGCAGCGTCGCGCGGATGGCGCGCTGGGCGTAGTCGAGCTGGGCGACGAAGGCCGAGACCTCCTGGCCGAAGGTGATCGGCGTCGCGTCCATCATGTGCGTGCGCCCGGTCTTGACCAGGTGCGTGTGGCGCGCCGACAGTTCGGCCAGCCCCCCCGACAGCTCGGTGATCGCCGGCAGCAGTCGTTCATGCACGGCCTGGACGGCGGCGATGTGCATGGCGGTGGGGAAGCAGTCGTTGGAGCTCTGTGAGCGGTTGACGTGATCGTTGGGGTGCACCGGCAGCTTGCCGCCGCGACCCTTGCCGGCCAGTTCGTTGGCGCGTCCGGCGATCACCTCGTTGACGTTCATGTTGCTCTGGGTGCCGCTGCCGGTCTGCCACACCACCAGCGGGAACTGCTCGTCGTGGTCGCCGGCAAGCACTTCGTCGGCGGCCTGCTCGATCAGCCGGGCGATGTCGGCGGGCAGGTCGCCGTTGCGGTCGTTGACCCGGGCAGCGGCTTTCTTGACCAGCGCCAGGGCGTGCAGCACCGCCAGCGGCATGCGCTCCTTGCCGATGGCGAAGTTGATCAGCGAACGCTGGGTCTGCGCACCCCAGTAGGCGTCCTCTGGAACTTCGACCGGGCCCAGGCTGTCTGTCTCGATACGGCTCATGCTGCGCTCACTCCTTTGTAGTCAGAAATCGCAGTTTAGGCCCTGATTCGACACAGCGGTTCAGTCGCTCGTCGTGCCACTTGAGCACTTCGCCATCACGGCGCAGAATGCTCTACCCTGAGGTACTCGCCTCCCTTTCTTGAAGGAAATGCAATGACCCGTCTTCGTGTCCTCTTTGCCGCCGTTGCCCTGGCCTGCGCCAGCGGCCAGGTACTCGCCGCCACCGCGAGCCACAATGCCGCCGCCGAGAAATTCCTGACCCTGGCCAATGCCGACAAGCTGGGCACCCCGGTGTACATGCAGGTCCAGCAGATGTTCGCCCAGCGTTTCGAACAGACCAAGGCGCCGGCTGCCAAGAAAACCGTGCTCGACAGCTATCAGGCCAAGGCCAACGCCGCCCTGGACAACGCCATCGGCTGGAAGAAGCTCAAGCCGAAGATGGTCGACCTGTACACCGCGACCTTCACCGAGGCCGAGCTGAACGACCTGGTCAAGTTCTACGAGTCGCCGCTGGGCAAGAAAGTCCTGCGCGAGATGCCCAAGGTCACCCAGCAGTCGGCCCAGCTGACCCAGCAGAGCCTGGAACCGGCGGTGCCGGTGGTCAACAAGCTGCTCGACGACATGACCAAGGAACTCGACCCGAGCGCCGGCAAGGCAGCCGCTCCGGCGAAGAAGTGAGCCTGACGCGATGAACATGCAGCAACGCATCGAACAGCAGCTGGCGCCGCTGGGCACCGACCACCTCGAAGTGCGCAACGAAAGCCACATGCACAGCCGTGGCCAGGAAACGCACTACAAGGCGGTGCTGGTCAGCGAGCAGTTCGCCGGGCTGAATAGCGTCAAGCGCCACCAGAAGGTCTACGCCACCATGGGTGAGCTGATGGGCGAGATCCACGCCCTGGCGATCCACACCTACACGCCCGAGGAATGGGCGGCAGTCGGCGCGGCGCCAGCCTCGCCGGTGTGCGCCGGCGGCGGGCACTGAATCCTTTCCGTCGTTCTGGTACAATCTCGCAAAATCCGGGGGCTGCTTTGCAGCCCTTTCGCGGCACAAGGCCGCTCCTACAGGAGTATGCAGTTCCCTGTAGGAGCGGCCTTGTGCCGCGAAAGGGGCGCAAAGCGCCCCCATGCTTTTTATGTCAAACCCGGTCCGCCCCTTACGAGGGCAACCACCAGGAGTTTCAGATTCATGACCCAACCGATCGTCGTGGCGGCGCTGTACAAGTTCGTCACCCTGGAAGACTACGTCGAACTGCGCGAGCCGCTGCTCAAGGCCATGGCCGACAACGGCGTCAAAGGCACCCTGCTGCTGGCTAACGAAGGCATCAACGGCACGGTCTCGGCCACCCGTGAAGGCATCGACGCGCTGCTGGCCTGGCTGCGCAGCGACCCACGCCTGGTGGATGTCGACCACAAAGAGTCGTATTGCGACGAGCAGCCGTTCTACCGTACCAAGGTCAAGCTCAAGAAAGAGATCGTCACCCTCGGCGTGCCGGGCGTGGACCCGAACAAGGCGGTCGGCACCTACGTCGATCCGAAAGACTGGAACGCCTTGATCAGCGACCCGGAAGTGCTGCTGATCGACACCCGCAACGACTACGAAGTGGCCATCGGCACCTTCAAGGGCGCCATCGACCCGAAGACCGAGACCTTCCGCGAGTTTCCCGACTACATCAAGGCCAACTTCGACCCGAGCAAGCACAAGAAGGTCGCCATGTTCTGCACCGGTGGCATCCGCTGCGAGAAGGCCTCCAGCTACATGCTCGGTGAGGGCTATGAAGCCGTCTATCATCTTAAGGGCGGCATCCTGAAATACTTCGAGGAAGTAGCCCAGGAAGAAAGCCTCTGGGACGGCGACTGCTTCGTCTTCGACAACCGGGTCACCGTGCGTCACGACCTGAGCGAGGGCGAGTACGACCAGTGCCATGCCTGCCGCCACCCGATCGACGTGAAGGACCGGGAGTCGGAACACTATTCGCCAGGCGTGAGCTGCCCGCATTGCTGGGACAGCCTGAGCGAGAAGACCCGGCGCAGCGCCATCGACCGCCAGAAGCAGATCGAACTGGCCAAGGCGCGCAACCAGCCACACCCGATCGGCTACAACTACAAAGCCGAGGCCTGATGCATGTCCGCACGCCTGCTCTATGTGATGGACCCGATGTGTTCCTGGTGCTGGGGTTTCGCCCCGGTGGCCGAGGCGCTGATCGCCCAGGCGCGTGAGGCGGGTGTCGTCACCCGCCTGGTGCCCGGTGGCCTGCGCAGCGGCGGCAGCGCCCTGGATGCCTCGACCCGCAAGTACATCCTCGAGCACTGGCAGGCGGTGCATGACGCCACCGGGCAGCCGTTCCGCTTCGACGGCGCGATGCCCGACGGCTTTGTTTACGACACCGAGCCTGCGTGCCGCGCATTGGTCGCGGCGCGTGAGCTGGACGACAAGCGGGCCTGGACGCTGCTCAAGCTGATCCAGCGCTCGTTCTACGAGCAGGGGCTGGATGTCACCCGCGCCCCGCAGCTGGTGGAGCTGGCCGAACAGGCCGGTTTCGACCGCGAGTCGTTCTCGCAGTGCTTCACCAATGCCGATACCCGCGCCGCCACCAGCGCCGACTTCGGCTGGGTACAGGACCTGGGCATTGCCGGTTTCCCCACGCTGCTGGCCGAGCGCAATGGTCAGCTGGCCCTGCTGACCAACGGCTACCAGTCGCTGGACAGCCTGCAGTCGCTGCTCGGCCGCTGGCTGCAGCAGGCCGCCTGTGCTTGACCTGCCAGGGTCGCCAGACCCTGTGCCAGGGAAGTCCCCCGCTGTGCCTGATCGCCTGAGCTGGGCGGAAATCCGCCGCCTGGCCCTGCACCACAAGAAGGCTTTGTGGACTGCCAACCTGGTAGCCGTGCTCGCCGCCCTGTGCAGTGTGCCGATCCCGTTGCTGCTGCCGCTGCTGGTGGACGAAGTGCTGCTGGGCCATGGTGACGCCGCGCTTAAGTGGATGAACAACTTCCTGCCCGCTGGCTGGCAGGTGGCCGCGGGCTATATCGGCCTGATGCTCTGCGCCACCTTGGGCCTGCGCCTGGCGGCGCTGGCGTTCAACGTGGTCCAGGCCAAGCTGTTCGCCGGCCTGGCCAAGGACATCGTCTACCGCCTGCGTATCCGCCTGATCGAGCGGCTCAAGCGCATTTCGCTCAAGGAATATGAAAGCCTGGGCAGCGGTACGGTGACCACCCACCTGGTCACCGACCTGGACACCCTCGACAAGTTCGTCGGCGAAACCCTGAGCCGCTTCCTGGTGGCGGTGCTGACGCTGACCGGCACCGCCGCCATCCTGATCTGGATGCACTGGCAGCTGGCGCTGCTGATCCTGCTGTTCAACCCGCTGGTGATCTTCTTCACCGTGCAGTTGGGCAAGCGCGTCAAGCACCTGAAGAAACTCGAGAACGACAGCACCGCGCGCTTCACCCAGGCGCTGACCGAGACCCTCGATGCGATCCAGGAAATCCGTGCCGGCAACCGCCAGGGCTATTTCCTCGGTCGCCTTGGCCTGCGTGCCCGCGAGGTGCGCGACTACGCGGTGGCCTCGCAGTGGAAGAGCGATGCCAGTGGCCGGGCCAGTGGCCTGTTGTTCCAGTTCGGCATCGACATCTTCCGTGCCGCGGCGATGCTCACCGTGTTGTTCTCCGACTTGTCGATCGGCCAGATGCTGGCGGTGTTCAGCTACCTGTGGTTCATGATCGGCCCGGTGGAGCAGTTGCTGAACCTGCAATATGCCTACTACGCCGCCGGAGGCGCGCTGAGCCGCTTGAACGAGCTGCTGGCGCGGGCCGACGAGCCGCAGTACCCCGCGGGCAGCGACCCGTTCGCCGGGCGCGAGACGGTCGGCATCGAGGTGCGCGACCTGCGCTTCGCCTACGCCGACGAGCCGGTGCTGGATCAGCTGAACCTGTCCATCGCCCCGGGCGAGAAGGTTGCCATCGTCGGCGCCAGCGGCGGTGGCAAGAGCACCCTGGTGCAACTGCTGCTGGGTTTGTACAGCGCCCAGGCCGGGACCATCCGCTTCGGCGGCTCCAGCCTGCAGGAGATCGGCCTGGAGACCCTGCGCGAGAACGTCGCGGTGGTGCTGCAGCATCCGTCGCTGTTCAACGACAGCGTGCGCGCCAACCTGACCATGGGCCGCGATTGCAGCGACGATGCCTGCTGGCAGGCGCTGCGCATCGCCCAGTTGGACGGCACCATCGCCGCGCTGCCCCAGGGCCTGGACAGCATCGTCGGGCGCTCCGGCGTGCGCCTGTCCGGCGGCCAGCGCCAGCGCCTGGCGATCGCCCGCATGGTGCTGGCCGAGCCCAAGGTGGTCATCCTCGACGAGGCCACCTCGGCGCTGGACGCCGCCACCGAGTACAACCTGCACCTGGCCCTGGCGCGCTTCCTCAGCGGCCGCACCACGCTGATCATCGCCCACCGCCTGTCGGCGGTGAAGCAGGCCGACCGCGTGCTGGTGTTCGACGGCGGCCATGTGGCCGAGGACGGCGGCCACCAGCAATTGATCGCCGAGGGCGGCCTGTACGCCAAGCTTTACGGTCACCTGCAGCAGACCTGAGCCACCTACGTCCATGTAGGAGCGGCCTCGTGCCGCGAAAGGGCCGCAGAGCGGCCCCCGGCGATCTTGTGGGGCTGCTGCGCAGCCCTTTCGCGGCACAAGGCCGCTCCTACAGGTGCTGCGCCCCTTTCCCCGTCATCAAAAACCACGCCACAGGCATGGCAAATGGCCTACGCTGTGCTTGTCTAGGTCGATTCGTGCCTTATCTGCCGCCATGACAGGGATTACATGAAGGGAAATCGGACTCTCGAAGCGCCAAGGCTGCTGGGTATCATCTGGCCCTTCGTCGCCGTTGTGGTTTTCCAGGTACTGCTGGGCAGTCTGAGCCTTTATGCATTGTCCGCCGTGCGCGCCTACGTGGCGGGCGAGAGCCTGTGGTCCAAGGCACAGAAGGACGCCATCTATTACCTCAACCTCTACGCCGACGACCGCGATCCGCTGACCTATGCCCGCTACCGCCGGGCGATCCTGGTACCCCAGGGCGATCACAACCTGCGCCTGGCCCTGGACCGACCTGAACCGGACCTGGAAGCAGCGCGCCAGGGTGTGCTGCAGGGTGGCAACCATCCCGAGGACGTCGCCCGGATCATCTGGTTCTATCGCAATTTCCGGCATATCAGCTATATGGAAACCGCCATCGATTACTGGGACATCGGTGACGATTACCTGCGTCAGCTCGACGTGCTGGCCCAGCAGATGCGCGAAGGCTTCGCCGGCGGCGTGATCGACCCGCACCAGGTGGCCAACTGGAAGGCGCGCATCGTCGCCATCAATGACGGCGTGACCCCCGCCGCCAAGGCCTTCAGCGATGCCCTGGGCGAAGGCTCGCGGATGCTGCTCAAGGTGCTGATGCTGACCAACCTGGCCACCGCGCTGTTCCTGATCGCCATGGCCTGGCGGCGTTCAAGCAAGCTGCTGGCCCAGCGCCAGGCGTTCGCCAGCGCGCTGCAGGAGGAGAAGGAGCGGGCGCAGATCACCCTGGAGTCGATCGGCGATGCGGTGATCACCGCCGATGTCGATGGTTGCATCAGCTACATGAACCCGGCCGCCGAGCAGTTGACCCACTGGCAGGCGGTCCAGGCCCAGGGCCTGCCGCTGGCGGCGCTGTTCAGTCTGTTGGACGAGAATGCCGAGGGCGACAGCCTGACGCTGGTCGAGCAGGTGCTCAGCGGCAGCCTCAAGGGCGGCGCCGAGCATGCCCGGCTGATCCAGCGCCTGGACGGCAGTACGGTGTCGGTCAACCTGGTGGGCTCGCCCATTCTTACAGAGGGGCAGGTCAGTGGCATCGTGGTGGTGCTGCACGACATGACCCAGGAGCGCCAGTACATCGCCAACCTGTCCTGGCAGGCCACTCACGACGCCCTGACCGGGCTGGCCAACCGCCGCGAGTTCGAATACCGCCTGGAGCAGGCGCTCAACGGCCTGGCCCGCCAGGCCGGGCGCCATTCGCTGATGTTCCTCGACCTCGACCAGTTCAAGCTGGTCAACGATACCTGCGGCCATGCCGCCGGCGACGAGCTGCTGCGGCATATCTGCGCGGTACTGCAGTCGGGCCTGCGCGAGGGTGACACCCTGGCGCGCCTGGGCGGCGACGAGTTCGGCGTGCTCCTGGAGAACTGCCCGCCGGAGCAGGCCGAGCGGATTGCCGAGCAGTTACGCCAGGCCGTGCAGAGCCTGCATTTCGTGTGGAAGGGGCGCCCCTTCGTGACCACGGTCAGCCTCGGCCTGGTGCACATCGCCCAGGTGCCCAGCACCCTGGAGGCGTCGTTGCGTGCGGCGGACATGGCCTGCTACATGGCCAAGGAGAAGGGCCGCAACCGGGTCCAGGTGTATCACGCCGACGACAGCGAATTGTCCATGCGCTTTGGCGAGATGGCCTGGATCCAGCGATTGCACGTGGCGCTGGAGGAAAACCGCTTCTGCCTCTACGCCCAGGAGATCGCCCCCCTGCACCCCCACGAGAGCCCCGGGCATATCGAGATTCTCCTGCGCCTGCACGACGAAAGCGGGCGCACCATCCTGCCCGACAGTTTCATCCCCGCAGCGGAGCGCTATGGCCTGATGACCGCGCTCGACCGTTGGGTGGTGCGCAGCGTGTTCCAGGTAATCCGCCAGTGCCTGGACGAAGGTCGGGAGGGGCCCTTGGCGATGTGCGCCATCAATTTATCGGGCTCGAGCATCGGCGACGACAAGTTCCTCGAGTACCTGCAACGGCTGTTCAGCGAGTTCGACATCCCGCCACGGCTGATCTGTTTTGAAATTACCGAAACCAGCGCCATCGCCAATCTGGGCAGCGCGATCCGATTCATCAATGAATTGAAAGGACTGGGCTGCAGATTCTCCCTCGACGACTTCTGCGCCGGAATGTCGTCATTCGCCTATTTGAAGCATTTGCCTGTAGACTTCCTGAAGATCGACGGAAGTTTCGTCAAAGACATGCTCGATGACCCGATCAACCGGGCGATGGTCGAAGTGATTAATCACATCGGTCACGTCATGGGCAAGCGGACCATTGCCGAGTTCGTCGAGACGCCGCTGATCGAGCAGGCTTTGCAGGAGATCGGCGTGGACTACGCCCAGGGATACCTCATCGAACGCCCGCAGGTCTTCACCTGCGACAGCCTGCAGCGCCAACGGATTGCCGCGAGGCCCCTTCTGCACCGGGCGCCGGGGACCTTTCGCTGAACAACGCCCGGAAATCACAGGGAATCAAGGAGCTGACAGTGATCGACGCGTTCGTAAGGATCGGACCATTGATGGATCCGGCCAGTTATCCGCAGTGGGCCCAACAACTGATAGAGGATTGCCGCGAAAGCAAGCGCCGGGTGGTGGAGCATGAGTTCTACCAGCGACTGCGCGATGGCCAGCTCAAGCAGTCGACCATCCGCCAGTACCTGATCGGCGGCTGGCCGGTGGTCGAGCAGTTCTCCCTCTACATGGCCCACAACCTGACCAAGACCCGCTACGCCCGACACCCCGGCGAAGACATGGCGCGTCGCTGGCTGATGCGCAACATCCGGGTCGAGCTCAACCATGCCGACTACTGGGTGCACTGGTGCCAGGCGCACGGCGTCCATCTGCATGAGCTGCAGTCCCAGGAGGTGCCGCCAGAGCTCAATGGCCTCAACGACTGGTGCTGGCGGGTGTGCGCCACGGAGTCGCTGGCCATCGCCATGGCGGCCACCAATTACGCCATCGAAGGTGCCACCGGCGAGTGGTCGGCGGTGGTCTGCGCCGAGGACACCTACGCCCAGGGTTTCCCCGAGGACACCCGCAAGCGCGCGATGAAGTGGCTGAAGATGCATGCGCAGTACGATGACGCGCACCCGTGGGAGGCGCTGGAGATCATCTGCACCCTGGCAGGCGAGAGCCCGACGCTGGGGCTGCGTACCGAGCTGCGTCGGGCGATCTGCAAGAGCTACGACTGCATGTTCCTGTTCCTGGAGCGTTGCATGCAGCTCGAAGGGCGTCAGCAGGGGCGTCTGCGCCCGGCATTGGCGGCGGGCTGAGGATAGTCGTTGGATTTGCAGGCCTATTCGCCGGCAAACCGCACACTCAATGAACTTGCACGTTCGCTGTAGGAGCGGCCTTGTGCCGCGATAGGGCTGCACAGCAGCCCCAGCTTTACTGCATCAACGCTGAAATCCTGGGGCTGCTGCGCAGCCCTATCGCGGCACAAGGCCGCTCCTACAGTTGTCGTGCAGCATATGTGGGAGCGGCGGTTCGCCGATGCGACTTGCTCCGCGATGGGTTTTACTGCGCGTTCAGCGCCTGCCCGTTCACATCCTTGCTGTCCGGCCCCATCAGGTACAGGTACACCGGCATGATGTCCTCGGGCAGCGGGTTGTTCTGCGGATTCTCGCTCGGATAGGCCTGGGCGCGCATCGCCGTGCGCGTGGCGCCCGGGTTGATGCTGTTCGAGCGCACCGGCGCCACGCCTTCCAGCTCGTCGGCCAGGGTCTGCATCAGCCCCTCGGTGGCGAACTTCGACACGCCATAGGCGCCCCAGTAGGCCCGGCCCTTGCGCCCGACGCTGCTGGAGGTGAACACCACCGAGGCGTCCTCCGACAGTTTGAGCAGCGGCAGCAGGGTGCTGGTCAGCATGAAGGTGGCGTCGACGTTGATGTGCATCACGCGCATGAAGTTGTCGCCCGACAGCTGCTCCAGCGGCGTGCGCGGGCCGATGATCGAGGCGTTGTTGAGCAGGCCGTCGAGGCGACCGAACTGCTCCTCGATCATCACCGCCAGTTCGTCGTACTGGTGGGGCAGGGCGGTTTCCAGGTTGAACGGGATCACCACTGGTTGCGGATGGCCGGCGGCCTCGATCTGGTCGTAGACCTCGTTGAGGTTGGCCTCGGTCTTGCCCAGCAGCAGCACGGTGGCGCCCAGGCCGGCGTAGGCCTTGGCGGCGGCGGCGCCGATGCCGCGGCCGGCGCCGGTGACCAGGATGATTCGGCCCTTGAGCAGGTCGGGGCGGGCGGTGTAGTCGAACATAACGGGTTCCCTGTTGATGGCATAGCTCCGTGGGAGCGGGCTTGCCCCGCGATGGCGTCAGGGCGGACACCATCATTGCCTGGGCGGGCAGCCTCGCGGGGCAAGCCCGCTCCCACGGGCGTCTATGACTGTTGGTTCTTCAGCAGCCGCACAGCGCGCTGTCGATCACCTTGCGCAGTTCCAGCGGGTGGTCCACCACCACGTCGGCGCCCCAGTTGTTGGGGTTGTCCTCTGGATGAATATAGCCGTAGCGCACCGCCGCAGTGCGGGTGCCGGCGTCGCGGCCGGACTCGATGTCGCGCAGGTCGTCGCCGACGAACAGCACGCTGGCCGGGTCCAGGTCCAGGGTCTTGCACGCCAGGATCAGCGGCTCGGGATCGGGCTTGCTGTTCTTCACGTGGTCCGGGCAGATCAGCAGGGCCGAGCGCTCGGCCAGGCCCAGGCGCTGCATGATCGGCTCGGCGAAGCGCACCGGCTTGTTGGTGACCACGCCCCACAACAGGTTGCCTTTCTCGATGTCGGCCAGCAGCTCCGGCATGCCGTCGAACAGCTTGCTGTGCACCGCGCAGTCGCGCTGGTAGCGCTCGAGGAATTCCAGGCGCAGGGCCTCGAAGCCGTCGGCCTCGGGGTCCATGGCGAAGGTCGCGGCGACCATGGCGCGGGCGCCGCCGGAGATCACCTCGCGGATGCGCGCGTCGTCGATGGCCGGCAGGCCGCGGTCGGCGAGCATCGCCTGGCAGATGGCGATGAAGTCGGGCGCTGTGTCCAGCAGGGTGCCGTCCATGTCGAAGAGTACTGCTCGCAGGCGCATGCTCATTCCTCGCGCAGGGTCTGGATCATGTAGTTGACGTCGACGTCGTTGTTCAGCTTGTAGTGCTTGGTCAGCGGGTTGTAGGTCAGGCCGATGATGTCCTTGACCTCAAGGCCCGCGGCGCGGCTCCAGGCACCCAGCTCGGAGGGGCGGATGAACTTCTTGAAGTCATGGGTGCCGCGCGGCAGCATCTTGAGGATGTACTCGGCGCCGATGATCGCCAGCAGGTAGGCCTTGGGGTTGCGGTTGATGGTCGAGAAGAACACCTGGCCGCCCGGCTTGACCATGCGGTAGCAGGCGCGGATCACCGACGAAGGATCGGGCACATGCTCGAGCATCTCCAGGCAGGTGACCACGTCGAACTGTTCAGGCATCTCCTCGGCCAGGGCCTCGGCGGTGATCTGCCGGTATTCCACCGCCACGCCGGACTCCAGCTGGTGCAGCTGGGCCACCGCCAGCGGCGCCTCGCCCATGTCGATGCCGGTCACGGTGGCGCCGCGCTGGGCCATCGCCTCGCTGAGGATGCCGCCGCCGCAGCCGACGTCCAGCACCTTCTTGCCGGCGAGGGCGACGCGCTCGTCGATCCAGTTGACCCGCAGCGGGTTGATGTCGTGCAGTGGCTTGAACTCGCTCTCGCGGTCCCACCAGCGGTGGGCCAGGGCTTCGAACTTGGCGATTTCGGCGTGGTCGACGTTGCTCATCTGAACAGTCCTCTGAAGCTTCTATGAAAGTGTCACGGGGCGCCAGCCATGGCTGGCGCCCGGTTATTCGTTGCGCCCGCCGATGCGGGCTCCCCAGGCGCGGGCATTGGCGGCCAGGGCCTGCTCGTCCATTCGCGTCAGGCGGCGGTCCAGCACCAGGGCGTGGCCGGCGACCCAGACGTCCTTCACGCAATCGCGGCCGGTGGCGTAGATCAGTTGCGAGACCGGGTCGTGCACCGGCTGCTGCGCCAGCCCCGACAGGTCGAAGGCGACCAGGTCGGCGGCCTTGCCCACTTCCAGCGAGCCGGTCGTCGCCTCCAGACCCAGCGCCCGGGCGCCGTTGAGCGTGGCCATGCGCAGCGCCCGGTGGGCGTCCAGGGCGGTGGCCGAGCCGGCGACGGCCTTGGCCAGCAGCGCGGCGGTACGGGTTTCGCCGAGCAGGTCGAGGTCGTTGTTGCTGGCGGCGCCGTCGGTGCCCACCGCCACGTTCACTCCGGCCTGCCACAGGCGCTCCACCGGACAGAAGCCGCTGGCCAGCTTGAGGTTGGATTCGGGGCAGTGGACCACGCTGGTGTTGCTTTCTACCAGCAGGGCCAGATCCTCGTCGCTGACCTGGGTCATGTGCACCGCCTGCAGGTTTGGCCCCAGCAGGCCCAGGCGGGCGAGGCGGGCCAGCGGGCGCTCGCCGTTGTCCTTGAGCGCCTGCTCGACTTCGCCGGCGGTCTCGTGGATATGCATGTGCAGCGGTGCGTCGAGCTGGTCGGCGATCACCCGGATCTTCTCCAGGTTCGCATCGCTGACCGTGTACGGCGCGTGCGGGCCGAGGGCGACGGTGATGCGCGGGTGGTGCCGCAGGTCGCCGAACAGCTCGATGGCCAGGTGCAGGCCCTCGTCCGGGGTGCGCGCGCCGGGGATCGGGAAGTCCAGCAACGGCACGGCGATCTGCGCGCGGATGCCGCTCTGGTGCACGCGGTCGCAGGCCTCGCGGGGGAAGAAGTACATGTCGGCAAAGCAGGTGATGCCGCCCTTGAGCTGCTCGGCAATGGCAAGGTCGGTGCCGTCGCGCACGAAGGCTTCATCCACCCAGCGGCCCTCGGCCGGCCAGATGTGTTCCTGCAGCCAGGTCATCAGCGGCAGGTCGTCGGCCAGGCCGCGGAACAGGACCATGGCGGCGTGGCCGTGGGCGTTGACCAGTCCGGGCGTCAGCACGCAGTCGGGCAGCTCGCGTACCTCCCGGGCCATGGGCGCCCGCTCGCGGGGGCCGAGCCAGGCGATCCGGCCGTCCAGAACGCCCAGCGCATGGCCTTCGAGCACCACGCCGGCCGGCTCCACGGGGACCAGCCAGTCCGGCACAAGCAGCAGGTCGAGGAGGGGAGTGGCGGTGGGCATGCGCGGCATATACCTGGGTCGGTTCGGCTAAACGCGCAGTATACCCGAGCGTCCGCGGCTGAGGGTCGCTATAATCGCCGGCTTTTGATGCCAGGGCGACGGGGAGAGGCGATGCGCGAGCAACTGATGGCGGCGGAGACGGTGACGGGCATCGAGTGGCGCGACGGCGTGCTGTACCTGCTCGACCAGCGCCTGCTGCCGCTGGAACAGTGCTGGCTGGCCTGCACCGAGGCGGCCGAGGTGGCCGAGGCGATCAGCGACATGGCCGTGCGCGGTGCCCCGGCGATCGGCATCTGCGCCGCCTACGGCCTGGTGCTGGCGTTGCGCCGGAGACTGGCCGAGGGCGAAGGCTGGGAGGAATCCCTCGAGGAAGACTTCATGTTGCTGGGCGAGGCGCGTCCGACCCCGGCCAACCTGTTCTGGGCGCTCAATCGCATGCGCGAACGCCTGCAGCGCCTGCGTCCCGGCGAGGACGTGCTGGCGGTGATGGAGGCCGAGGCGGTGGCCATCCACGAAAGCGATCGCGAGGCCAACCTGACCATGGCCCAGTTCGGCGTCGAGCAGATCCGCCGCCATCAGGGCAGCGAACAGGCCCTGCTCACCCACGGCAACGCCGGCGCCTTGGCCACCGGTGGCTTCGGCACCGCCCTGGGGGTGATCCGCGCCGCGACCCTGGAGGGCATGGTCGAACAGGTCTACGCCTGCGAGTCGCGGCCCTGGCTGCAGGGCTCGCGCCTGACCGCCTGGGAGCTGGCCGCCGACGGCGTGCCGGTGACCGTGGTCGCCGACGCGGCCATGGGCCACCTGATGAAGACCAAGGGCATCACCTGGGTGGTGGTCGGTGCCGACTGCATCGCCGCCAATGGCGACGTGGCGGCGAAGATCGGCACCTACCAGATGGCGGTGACCGCCATGCACCATGGCCTGCGCTTCATGGTGGTGGCGCCGAGCACCAGCATCGACCTGAACCTGGCCACCGGCGAGGACATTCCGCTGGAGACCCGTGGCGAGGAAGAGCTGCTGGAAGTGGCGGGCATCCAGGTGACGGCCGATGTCGAGGCCTACAATCCGGTGGTCGATGTCACGCCGGCGGACCTGATTGATGTGATCATTACCGAGAAGGGTGTGGTCGAGCGCCCGGATACGGCGAAAATCGCCCAGTTGATGTGTCGAAAGCGCCTCCATTGAGGCGTTTTTTCACCCGTTTGGATGGCACTGCAAGGCAACCTGCCACATCTCCCATGCGTCCCGTGTTTGTGATACCATCCGGCAGTTTCCAAGGCTGCTCTTTACGGCGGCCTTCATTGCGCAGATCCATGTCACAACTCATTGATTTGTCGTAAGTCGTCGCACCCTATATGCGCTGCGGCGGCGAGCTTCGTTCGTCCTTCGAGGGATCAGGCGAAGTTTCACCAGAAAAAGGAATCAGGCTTCTCATGGGCGAACTGGCCAAAGAAATCCTCCCGGTCAATATCGAAGACGAACTGAGACAGTCTTACCTCGACTACGCGATGAGCGTTATTGTCGGGCGAGCGCTGCCCGATGCGCGTGACGGCTTGAAGCCCGTGCATCGCCGCGTTCTGTATGCGATGAGCGAACTGGGCAACGACTGGAACAAGCCGTACAAGAAATCCGCCCGTGTGGTCGGTGACGTGATCGGTAAGTACCACCCGCACGGCGACACCGCCGTGTACGACACCATCGTGCGCATGGCCCAGCCCTTCTCGCTGCGCTACCTGCTGGTCGATGGCCAGGGCAACTTCGGTTCGGTGGACGGCGACAACGCCGCGGCCATGCGATACACCGAAGTGCGTATGTCCAAGCTGGCCCACGAGCTGCTGGCCGACCTGCACAAGGAAACCGTCGACTGGGTGCCCAACTACGACGGCACCGAGCAGATCCCGGCGGTCATGCCGACCAGGATCCCCAACCTGCTGGTCAACGGTTCCAGCGGTATCGCCGTGGGCATGGCCACCAACATCCCGCCGCACAACCTCGGCGAAGTGATCGATGGCTGCCTGGCGCTGATCGACAACTCCGACATCACGGTCGATGAGCTGATGCAGTTCATCCCGGGTCCGGACTTCCCCACCGCCGGCCAGATCAACGGTCGCCAGGGCATCATCGAGGCCTACCGCACCGGCCGTGGCCGCATCTATATGCGCGCCCGTTCCGAGATCGAGGACATCGACAAGGTCGGTGGCCGCCAGCAGATCGTCGTCACCGAGCTGCCGTACCAGCTGAACAAGGCGCGGCTGATCGAGAAGATCGCCGAGCTGGTCAAAGAGAAGAAGATCGAAGGCATCACCGAGCTGCGCGACGAGTCCGACAAGGACGGCATGCGCATCGTCATCGAGCTGCGTCGCGGCGAGGTGCCGGAGGTGGTGCTCAACAACCTCTACCAGCAGACCCAGCTGCAGAGCGTGTTCGGCATCAACATCGTCGCGCTGATCGACGGTCGCCCGCGCCTGCTGAACCTCAAGGACCTGCTCGAAGCGTTCGTTCGCCACCGTCGCGAAGTGGTCACCCGCCGCACCGTGTTCGAGCTGCGCAAGGCCCGCGAGCGTGGCCACATCCTCGAAGGCCAGGCGGTCGCGCTGTCCAACATCGACCCGGTCATCGCCCTGATCAAGGCCTCGCCGACGCCGTCCGAAGCCAAGGAAGCGCTGATCAGCACCGCTTGGGAATCCAGCGCGGTGCAGGTCATGGTCGAGCGCGCCGGCGCCGAGTCCTGCCGTCCGGAAGACCTGCCGGAGCAGTACGGCCTGCGTGAAGGCAAGTACTACCTGTCGCCGGAGCAGGCCCAGGCCATCCTCGAGCTGCGCCTGCACCGCCTGACCGGCCTGGAGCACGAGAAGCTGCTGGCCGAGTACCAGGAGATCCTCGAGCAGATCGGCGAGCTGATCCGCATCCTCAGCAGCGCCGAGCGCCTGATGGAAGTAATCCGCGAAGAACTCGAAGCGATCCGCGCCGAGTACGGCGATGTCCGCCGCACCGAGATCCTCAACGCCAGCCACGACCTCAACTACGGCGACATGATCCCGGAAGAAGAGCGCGTGGTGACCATCTCCCACGGTGGTTACGCCAAGACCCAGCCATTGTCCGCGTACCAGGCCCAACGCCGCGGCGGCAAGGGCAAGTCGGCCACCGGCGTCAAGGACGAGGACTACATCGAGCACCTGCTGGTCGCCAACAGCCACGCTACCCTGCTGCTGTTCTCCAGCAAGGGCAAGGTGTACTGGAAGAAGACCTACGAAATCCCCGAGGCCTCTCGCGCCGCACGTGGTCGTCCGCTGGTCAACCTGCTGCCGCTGGAGGAAGGTGAGCGCATCACCGCCATGCTGCAGATCGACCTGGAGGCGCTGCAGCAGCACGCAGATCCCGACGAGGAACTGGAAGACAGCGACGACAGCGTGATCGAAGGCGAGCTGGTGGAAGCCGAAGAGATCGACGAGGAAGACGGCGACACCCCTGAGTGGGCCGCCGAACCGACCGGCGCCTACATCTTCATGGCCACCGCCTCCGGCACCGTGAAGAAGACCCCGCTGGTGCAGTTCGCCCGTCCGCGCTCCAACGGCCTGATCGCCCTGAAGCTCAAGGAAGGTGACACCCTGATCGCCGCGGCCATCACCGACGGCGCCAAGGAAGTCATGATGTTCTCCGACGCCGGCAAGGTGATCCGCTTCGCCGAGAGCGTGGTCCGCGAAATGGGCCGTACCGCCCGTGGCGTGCGCGGCATGAAACTGGGCAAGGGTCAGCAGATCATCTCCATGCTGATCCCCGAGTCCGGCGCGCAGATCCTCACCGCCTCCGAGCGTGGCTTCGGCAAGCGCACCCCGCTGTCCAAGTTCCCGCGTCGCGGCCGTGGCGGCCAGGGCGTGATCGCCATGGGCACCAAGGGGCGCAACGGCTTGCTGATCGGCGCCATCCAGGTGCAGGAAGGCGAGGAGATCATGCTGATTTCCGACCAGGGCACCCTGGTGCGTACCCGGGTCGGCGAAGTGTCCAGCCTGAGCCGTAACACCCAGGGTGTTACGCTGATCAAGCTGGCCACCGACGAAACGCTGGTAGGCCTGGAGCGTGTCCAGGAGCCTTCCGAGGAAGAGCTCGACGATCTGGTCGAGACGGATGAGGAGGGCGCCCCGCTCGATGCGGCGGGCGAGGACAACGCCGGTGCCGAAGAGGCGCCTCAGGAATAACCGAAGCAACAACCCGAACGGGGCGACCAAGGTCGCCCCGTTTGACTGATAAGGGCCTGGCCCGATCCGCAGGTTGGTCGCATAACCTGTGGGAGCGGGTTTACCCGCGAAGAAGACACCGCGGTGCATGGCAAGGGCTTCGCCCTTGTTCGCGGGTAAACCCGCTCCCACAGGGTTTCCGCTGGCATCGAAGATTTACGATTTGTTCTATTTGGCAGAGCGAGAGTGGATGTGAGCAAACGAGCCTTTAACTTCTGCGCCGGCCCCGCCGCGCTTCCCGATGCTGTCCTGCAGCGTGCCCAGGCCGAAATGCTGGACTGGCGCGGCAAGGGTCTGTCGGTGATGGAAATGAGCCATCGCAGCGACGACTACGTGGCCATCGCCGAAAAGGCCGAGCAGGACCTGCGCGACCTGCTGTCCGTCCCCTCCAACTACAAGGTGCTGTTCCTGCAGGGCGGCGCCAGCCAGCAGTTCGCCGAGATTCCGCTGAACCTGCTGCCGGAGAACGGCACCGCCGACTACATCGAGACCGGCATCTGGTCGAAGAAGGCCATCGAGGAAGCGCGTCGCTTCGGCAACGTCAACGTCGCCGCCAGCGCCAAGCCCTACGACTACCTGGCCATCCCGGGCCGGAACGAGTGGCAGCTGAGCAAGAACGCGGCCTACGTCCACTATGCGTCCAACGAGACCATCGGCGGCCTGCAGTTCGACTGGGTGCCCGAGACCGGCGACGTGCCGCTGGTGGTCGACATGTCCTCCGACATCCTCTCGCGTCCGACCGACGTGTCGCAGTTCGGCATGATCTACGCCGGCGCGCAGAAGAACATCGGCCCCAGCGGCCTGGTGGTGGTGATCGTCCGTGAAGACCTGCTGGGCCACGCCCGCAGCAGCTGCCCGACCATGCTCGACTACAAGATCGCGGCCGACAACGGTTCGATGTACAACACCCCGGCCACCTATTCCTGGTACCTTTCGGGCCTGGTGTTCGAATGGCTCAAGGAGCAGGGTGGCGTCGAGGCCATGGAGCAGCGCAACCGCGCCAAGAAGGACCGCCTGTACGGCTTCATCGACGCCAGCGAGTTCTACACCAACCCGATCAGCCACAACGCCCGTTCGTGGATGAACGTGCCGTTCCGCCTGGCCGACGAGCGCCTGGACAAGGCCTTCCTGGCCGGCGCCGACGCCCGTGGCCTGCTCAATCTCAAGGGGCACCGTTCGGTCGGCGGCATGCGCGCGTCGATCTACAACGCCCTGGGCCTGGAGGCCGTCGAGGCGCTGGTGCAGTACATGGCTGAATTCGAGAAGGAGCACGGCTGATGTCCGACCAGGAACTCAAGGCCCTGCGCGTGCGCATCGACAGCCTCGACGAGAAGCTCCTCGAGCTGATCAGCGAGCGCGCCCGTTGCGCCCAGGAAGTGGCCAAGGTCAAGACCGCGTCGCTGGCCGAAGGCGAGGCGCCGGTGTTCTATCGCCCCGAGCGGGAAGCCGCGGTGCTCAAGCGCGTCATGGAGCGCAACAAGGGGCCGCTGGACAACGAAGAGATGGCGCGGTTGTTCCGCGAGATCATGTCCTCGTGCCTGGCCCTGGAAGAGCCGCTGAAAGTCGCCTATCTCGGCCCGGAAGGCACCTTCACCCAGGCGGCGGCCATGAAGCACTTCGGTCACGCCGTGGTCAGCCGTCCGATGGCGGCCATCGACGAGGTGTTCCGCGAAGTGGCGGCCGGTGCCGTCAACTTCGGCGTGGTGCCGGTGGAAAACTCCACCGAGGGCGCGGTCAGCCATACGCTGGACAGCTTCCTCGAGCACGACATGGTCATCTGCGGCGAGGTGGAGCTGCGTATCCACCACCACCTGCTGGTGGGCGAGAACACCAAGACCGACAGCATCACCCGCATCTACTCCCATGCCCAGTCGCTGGCCCAGTGCCGCAAGTGGCTGGATGCCCATTACCCGAACGTCGAGCGCGTGGCTGTCTCCAGCAACGCCGAGGCGGCCAAGCGGGTCAAGGGCGAGTGGAATTCGGCGGCGATCGCCGGTGACATGGCGGCCAACCTGTACGGGCTGACCCGTCTGGCCGAGAAGATCGAGGACCGCCCGGACAACTCCACGCGCTTCCTCATGATCGGCAGCCAGGAAGTGCCGCCGACCGGTGACGACAAGACCTCGATCATCGTTTCCATGAGCAACAAGCCGGGCGCGCTGCATGAACTGCTGGTACCGTTCCACGAGAACGGCATCGACCTGACGCGCATCGAGACCCGTCCGTCGCGCAGCGGCAAGTGGACCTACGTGTTCTTCATCGACTTCGTCGGCCATCACCGCGATCCGCTGATCAAGGCGGTGCTGGAGCAGATCAGCCAGGAGGCTGTGGCGCTGAAGGTGCTGGGGTCGTATCCGAAGGCGGTGCTCTGACGTATGTTTCAAGGTTCATCGCGGGCCTCGTGGGAGCAGGCTTGTCCCGCGATGGGCTTACAGGCTGTCTTGATTTCTGAACAGGGTTCGCACTCGTGGTTGATGCTGTAACAAACAAATCCGCACCGATTGTCGGTCGCCTGGTCGTGGTCGGTCTCGGCCTGATCGGCGGCTCCTTCGCCAAGGGGCTGCGTGAAAGCGGCCTGTGCCGCGAAGTGGTCGGCGTCGATCTGGATGCCGAGTCGCGCAAGCAGGCCGTGGTGCTGGGCGTGGTCGATCGTTGCGAGGCCGACCTGGCCGCCGCCTGTGTCGGCGCCGACGTCATCCAGCTGGCGGTGCCGATCCTGGCCATGGAGAAAGTCCTGGCCCGCCTCGCCCAGCTCGACCTGGGTGACGCGGTGATCACTGACGTGGGCAGTGCCAAGGGCAATGTCGTGCGCGCCGCTCGCGAAGCGTTCGCCGAGCGCCTGCCGCGCTTCGTGCCCGGACACCCGATCGCCGGTTCCGAGCAAAGTGGCGTGGAGGCTTCCAATGCCGCGTTGTTCCGTCGCCACAAGGTGATCCTCACGCCGCTGGCGGAAACCGATCCGCAAGCGCTGCACCTGGTCGATCGCCTCTGGCGCGCGCTGGACGCCGATGTCGAGCACATGCCGGTGGAGCGCCATGACGAAGTCCTGGCCGCCACCAGTCACCTGCCGCACCTGCTGGCCTTCGGCCTGGTCGATTCGCTGGCCAAGCGCAATGAAAACCTGGAGATCTTCCGGTACGCTGCGGGGGGCTTTCGCGATTTCACGAGAATCGCCGGCAGCGACCCGATCATGTGGCACGACATCTTCCTCGCCAACCGCGAGGCGGTCCTGCGCACTCTCGATACATTTCGCAGCGACCTCGACGCCTTGCGCGACGCGGTCGATGCTGGGGACGGGCACCAATTGCTGGGCGTGTTCACCCGCGCCCGGGTTGCCCGCGAGCATTTCAGTAAAATCCTGGCCCGCCGGGCCTATGTGGACGCTATGAACGCCAACGATCTGATTTTCCTGGCCCAACCGGGTGGCCGCGTGTCCGGACGGATCCGCGTACCTGGCGACAAGTCGATTTCCCACCGCTCGATCATGCTCGGCTCGCTGGCCGAAGGCACCACCGAGGTGGAAGGTTTCCTCGAGGGCGAGGACGCCCTGGCCACCTTGCAGGCCTTCCGTGACATGGGTGTGGTCATCGAAGGCCCGCACCACGGCCGCGTGACCATCCATGGCGTTGGCCTGCACGGCCTCAAGCCGCCACCCGGGCCGCTGTACGTCGGCAACTCCGGCACCTCGATGCGCCTGCTGTCCGGCCTGCTGGCGGCGCAGTCGTTCGACACCACCATGACCGGCGACGCCTCGCTGTCCAAGCGCCCGATGAACCGCGTGGCCAATCCGCTGCGCGAAATGGGCGCGGTGGTCGAGACGGGCCCTGAAGGGCGTCCGCCGCTGACCATTCGTGGCGGGCACAAGCTCAAGGCGCTGAACTACGCTCTGCCGATGGCCAGTGCCCAGGTCAAGTCCTGCCTGCTGCTGGCTGGCCTGTACGCCGAAGGCACCACCACCGTCACCGAGCCGGCGCCGACCCGTGATCACACCGAGCGCATGCTGCGCGGCTTCGGCTACGCGGTCGAGTCGAACGGTGCGGTGGCCTCCCTGCAGTCCGGCGGCAAGCTCACCGCCACCCGCATCGAAGTGCCGGCGGACATTTCCTCCTCGGCGTTCTTCCTGGTGGCGGCGTCCATCGCCGAAGGTTCCGAGCTGGTTCTGGAGCACGTCGGCATCAACCCGACCCGCACCGGCGTGATCGACATCCTGCGCCTGATGGGCGGCGACATCACCCTGGAGAACCAGCGTGAAGTCGGCGGCGAGCCGGTAGCCGACCTGCGCGTGCGCGGCGCCAAGCTCAAGGGCATTGATATTCCCGAGCACCTGGTGCCACTGGCCATCGACGAATTCCCGGTGCTGTTCGTCGCCGCCGCCTGCGCCGAAGGGCGCACCGTGCTGCGTGGCGCCGAAGAGCTGCGGGTCAAGGAGTCGGACCGCATCCAGGTGATGGCCGACGGCCTGATCGCCCTGGGCGTGAAGTGCGAGCCGACCCCGGACGGCATCATCATCGACGGCGGCCAGATCGGCGGCGGCGAAGTGCATGGACACGGCGATCACCGCATCGCCATGGCCTTCAGCATCGCCTCGCTGCGCGCCAGCGCGCCGATCGTGATTCATGACTGCGCCAACGTCGCCACGTCGTTCCCCAACTTCCTGGCGCTGTGCAAGGAAGTCGGCATCCGCGTCGCCGAAGAGGGCAAGTCGTGAATTCCCAAGCACCGGTCATCACCATCGACGGGCCGAGCGGCTCGGGCAAGGGTACCGTGGCGGGCCTGCTGGCCCGCGAGCTGGGCTGGAAGCTGCTGGACTCCGGCGCGCTTTACCGCCTGCTGGCGTTCAACGCCAGCAACCATGGTGTCGACCTGACCAACGAAGAGCTGCTCAAGGCCCTGGCCGCCCATCTGGATGTGCAGTTCATCGCCGCCGAGCCGGGCAAGCTGCAGCAGATCATTCTCGAGGGCGAGGATGTCAGCCACGTCATCCGTACCGAGACCGTCGGCGCCGGCGCCTCGATGGTCGCCTCGCTGCCGGCCGTGCGCGAAGCGCTGCTGCAGCGCCAGCGCGCCTTCCGCGAGGCCCCGGGGTTGATCGCCGACGGTCGCGACATGGGTACCGTGGTGTTCCCCGACGCGCCGCTCAAGGTGTTCCTCACCGCCAGTGCCGAGGAGCGTGCCCGTCGCCGTTACCTGCAGTTGAAGGGCAAGGGTGAAGATGTTAGTCTGTCAAGTCTGCTAGATGAGATCCGTGCGCGCGATGAGCGTGACACCCAGCGCGCAGTGGCCCCGCTCAAGCCGGCGGCCGATGCCATTCAGCTGGATTCCACGGAGTTGTCCATCGAGCAGGTGCTGCAACGCATCAGAAGCGAGCTCGCCCTGCGCGACCTGGCCTGATGGAGAGGAGAGCGGGCAGGGGCACCAGTCAACGTCCTGCCAGCGCTTCTTAACTTAACGAAACCCACATTGTCTGGAATGTGGCTATGGGCGTCTTTTTCGCCCGAATCTACAGGAATTAAAATGAGCGAAAGCTTTGCAGAACTCTTTGAAGAAAGCCTGAAAACCCTCAATCTTCAGCCGGGTGCAATCATCACCGGTATCGTTGTCGACATCGACGGCGACTGGGTTACCGTACACGCTGGCCTGAAGTCCGAGGGTGTCATCCCGCTCGAGCAGTTCTACAACGAAACTGGCGAACTGACCATCAAGGTCGGTGACGAAGTTCACGTTGCGCTGGACGCGGTCGAAGACGGCTTCGGCGAAACCAAGCTGTCCCGTGAGAAAGCCAAGCGCGCCGAGTGCTGGATTGTTCTGGAAGCTGCTTTCGCTGCTGAAGAAGTGGTCAAGGGCGTTATCAACGGTAAGGTTAAAGGCGGCTTCACTGTCGACGTTAACGGCATCCGTGCGTTCCTGCCGGGCTCCCTGGTTGATGTCCGCCCAGTGCGCGACACCACCCACCTCGAAGGCAAAGAGCTGGAATTCAAGGTCATCAAGCTGGACCAGAAGCGCAACAACGTTGTCGTTTCCCGTCGCAGCGTCCTGGAAGCCGAAAACAGCGCCGAGCGCGAAGCTCTGCTGGAATCGCTGCAGGAAGGCCAGCAGGTCAAAGGTATCGTCAAGAACCTCACCGACTACGGTGCGTTCGTCGACCTGGGCGGCGTCGATGGTCTGCTGCACATCACCGACATGGCCTGGAAGCGTATCAAGCACCCGTCGGAGATCGTCAACGTTGGTGACGAGATCGACGTCAAGGTCCTGAAGTACGATCGCGAGCGCAACCGCGTTTCGCTGGGTCTGAAGCAACTGGGCGAAGACCCATGGGTTGCTATCAAAGCCCGTTACCCAGAGAGCACCCGCGTGACTGCTCGCGTCACCAACCTGACCGACTACGGCTGCTTCGCTGAGCTGGAAGAAGGCGTTGAAGGTCTGGTGCACGTTTCCGAAATGGACTGGACCAACAAGAACATCCACCCGTCGAAAGTCGTTCAGGTTGGCGACGAAGTGGAAGTCATGGTTCTGGACATCGACGAAGAGCGTCGTCGTATCTCCCTGGGTATCAAGCAGTGCAAATCGAACCCATGGGAAGACTTCTCCGGCCAGTTCAACAAGGGTGACAAGATCACCGGTACCATCAAGTCGATCACCGACTTCGGTATCTTCATCGGCCTGGACGGCGGCATCGACGGTCTGGTTCACCTGTCCGACATCTCCTGGAACGAAGCTGGCGAAGAAGCCGTGCGTCGCTTCAAGAAGGGCGACGAGCTGGAAACCGTCATCCTGTCGGTTGACCCAGAGCGCGAGCGCATCTCCCTGGGCATCAAGCAGCTGGAAGACGATCCGTTCTCCAACTTCGTTGCTGTCAACGACAAGGGCGCTATCGTCAAGGGTATCGTCAAGGAAGTTGACGCCAAGGGCGCTATCGTGACCCTGGCCGACGACATCGAAGCTACTCTGAAAGCTTCCGAAATCAGCCGTGACCGCGTTGAAGACGCCCGTAACGTGCTGAAGGAAGGCGAAGAGATCGAAGCCAAGATCATCAGCGTCGACCGCAAGTCCCGCGTTATCAGCCTGTCCATCAAATCGAAGGACGACGCTGAAGAGCGCGAAGCCATCCAGAGCCTGAAAAACGCTCCGGAAGCGGCTGCCGATACCACCATGGCTGCGCTGCTGCGCGAAGCAATGGCCAAGCAGAACTGAGTTCTGTTTGATCGGTAAAAAGGGCGACCCTCGGGTCGCCCTTTTTTGTGCCTGCGATTTGCCTGGTCGAGCAGAAGCAGATTGTTCCTACAGGGTTTGTAGATGTTTCTGGGCTCGTGAGCGGTGTACGAGCAGTAGGCTTTACCGCTCGCCGGCAAAGTCGCGCCGCAGTGCGCTCGCGTTCGTGTAGGGTGGGGATCGCCTGTGCTGCGGCTTATCTTGAATTTTTTTGTTTAGTCAAGAACCACCCTGTTCAAATCCGCCGGGGCGTGCTACAAACTGATTAAGCAATGATCTAGCTGCTTGATAACGAAGGGAAAAATATGACGAAGTCGGAGCTGATCGAACGTATTGTCACCCATCAGGGGCTGCTCTCGTCCAAGGACGTCGAGCTGGCCATCAAGACCATGCTCGAGCAGATGTCGCAGTGCCTGGCGACCGGGGATCGTATCGAGATCCGTGGCTTTGGCAGCTTTTCCCTGCACTACCGCGCACCGCGGGTAGGGCGCAATCCGAAGACCGGCCAGTCGGTCAGCCTCGAAGGCAAGTATGTGCCGCATTTCAAGCCCGGCAAGGAGCTGCGTGATCGGGTCAATGAAGATGAGCATGAGCACCCTTGAATGGAGGAACGGCCTGATGCGTAATCTAAAGCGCGCCCTGGTGGTGCTGTTCGTGCTGCTATTGGCGGCTGTCGTATTGTTCTTTGTGCTGGAGAACCAGCAGTCCGTATCCTTGGTGCTTTTTGGCTGGTCGGCGCCGTCCGTGCCGGTGGCAGTGTTGGTGTTGGTGGCATTGGTTATTGGTTTGGCCGTGGGGCCGATGCTGGGTGCCTATGGTGTGGCGCGAGGGCGGCGCCAGCTTCGCGAACGTGGCCGGAAAGGCGTGCGTACTGAAGCTTGAAGATATTTCCTACAAGTTACTAAGAGTTTTCCGTATTTGAATGCAGCTTGAGAAGTGAGGTAATTCCTCGCTTGTCAATTTGCCTGTTGAAGGATTCGGAAGAATGGATGTCTTGGTGAACCCTCCTCATTGCCCCGCTCAAGGCCTGCCAGCAGTGCCTTTGGGGTTCTCATGGCGCGCTCGGCCATATTGCGATGCTACCTGCCATCTGTTCCTGATGGTCTACTCTTTACAATGAGTTACCAGTCTGACCACTATTGGCAAGGGCAAGGCTTTGGGCTGTTTATCGTCCATGGACGGTGTTGCCTGACGAGTGCGTGAAGGGCATTTCCAGCTACGCCCGTGTCCAGGTGGGTGCCAAGGTTAGGCTGTTCATTGCGTTCAAAGTGTCACGCCCGCGTCCTATGATGTTGATGGGCTGCGGGGCGTTGGTCGGGTGGTCGGAACTAATTGCGGCTTGCTTTCTCTATAGAAGGCTGCTGGTTGTGGAAGTGTATCGATAATCCAGATTGCCAAACACCAGCCAGGTGAATCTGGATTTCTACTGTGCAGTGACTCATGCAATGCAGACGGACCCAAGGAAAAATAGAATAAATGCGCAATGAACGTGAGCGCCTGAGTGGTGATGAGATTGATCTGTTTGAGCTGACCGAGGCATTGTGGGGGCAAAAGCTGTTGATTGGTCTTGTGACCGGACTTGTAGCAGCAGGCGCCTTGCTATATGCCTACTTGGCGGAACCTGTATACGAAGTCAAGGTTTTTGTGCAGCCACCCACCTCGAATGATATCGCCCAGTTGAACTATGGGCGGGGTGGGGGTTCTGGCCTGGTCATGTTGACCGTCAAGGATGTTTTTGACGTTTACCTGCGCAACTTGCAGTCGGAGTCATTGCGACGCAAGTTCTTCCGTGAAACCTACTTGCCAGCCTTGCCTGAGGCTCGTCGCCGCGGCTCCCAGGATGAGCAATATGATCGCTATCTGTCGGCGGTCTCCTTGGGGCAGGTATCCAGGGAAGGGGCGGACAGGCATTTCATCAAGGTCGAGGCCTCGGATCCGAAGCGGGCTGTCGATTGGGCGGCTCGCTACGTCGAAATGGCCGGGCGGCTGGGGGAAGATGAAATTGTCGAAAATGTAATGACCGACGCCAAGGTCAAGGCGAAGAATCTCGAGCAGGAGATAAACATCGCGCGGGAAGGTGCGAGAAAGCTGCGCGAGGATCAGCTTGTCCAGCTTACCGAGGCGCTCAGAGTGGCTCGAACGATCGGCTTGGAAAGGCCGCCAATTATTGCGAACAACCTCTCTGGCGAAGTCTCCGCAGGTATGGAGGGATCGCTCATCTACATGCGCGGTAGCAAGGCGTTGGAGGCTGAGATCGACAATTTGCGCAATCGTACCTCTGATGATCCGTTCGTGCGCAATCTTCGCGAGCGTCAGGAATCGTTGGCGTTCTACCAGTCCTTGCAGGTCGCTGGGGAGGCTGTGAAGGTCTACCGGCAGGATGGGGCTGTTGATTTGCCGGATGAGCCGGTAAGACCCAACAGGAAGATCATTGGTATTCTCGGCTTGGTCGCGGGTGGCGTGCTCGGGATTGGTATGGCGGTGCTGCGTGTCCTGTTCATCCGCAGGCGAGCCTTGCACAATTAACGAGCGTCTTTCGTGGCCCGAATGCTCGGGCGGTACGCATGTTGTGCTACGAAGAGCGCCAGGTGGAACTGGTTTCTTCGTAGCACCTTTCTAAGTGCCGGTGTGTGGAGGCGAAAAGAGCGCCATGGATCTGGGCTGCTCTTTTCCGGAGGTGCCTGGTGCGGTGTTTCAGCTGAAACGTGAGCGGAATCGGGCGAGGGGGAGCAGGTCCTCGGACGTGTTGTCGTCGCGGCACTTCAGTACTTTCAGCAGGCCTGTTCCGCAGACGATCACCGGCAGCCCATCCTCGATGAAAATGACTTTTCCGATGTCGCGGTTTTCGATCGTGACGTCTTCTACTTCTTCTGCCGCCAGAATGCGCGCGGGAGTACCGTTGATTCGGCAGAACGCGCCGCGGTACGGGGTGCTGAGTGCATCAATCGTGCGGCGGATGGTTGAAGCGGGCAGTGACCAATCGATCTGATAGTCGTCATCGTCGCGCCAGAGGCTGTAGGTGGCCAGGCTGTGATCTTGTGCACTTGCCGTCGGCTTGTTACCGCTGGCAAGTGTCGAGAGTACGGCCATCCCGCATTCCAGATAACAGGCGTTAATGGCGGTAATTGCTTCTGCTATGGTGATGGGGTATTGGAGTGTAGTTGACGCCTGTTGGATGATATCGCCGCGGTCATACTCGCTGGCACCAAAGAGTGCCGTCACGCCGACTTCTTTCTCTCCGTTGATCAGTGCATTTACCAAGGGGGCAAACCCACGATAGCGTGGTAGCAGCGAATCATGGAAGACAATCAGCTTGTCGGTGGGGTGCTTGATCAGCCAGCGCCATGAAATGGCGATGACATATTCGCTTGTTACCTGGCTGTGGTCTTTCTTGAAAATGAACTCGACGCCGGCGGCTTTGCATGTTTCTGCAATCTGTTCCGAGTAGTCATTTGCCACGGCGCTGTCTTGGCCGATGACAACTAGCGATATTATATCCTTGAATTTCGAGGTGGCCTGTTCGGTGAAGGCAAGGCCCTTCTCGGTCATTGCAAAAATTGTAAGCATTGTGATTCTCGGTGCGGATGGGGTGTTGGGTGCCCTGAGATTGCTCGCCTGTGCGGCTGCGTCGCTGTGCTCATGTGACGGACTCGGTGCCGGGCGCGATACCTGCCTGGGAAGGGTAGCTTTGATTTCTCGACGCCCGCAAGCCCTGTGGCCTCCATTGTTGGGGTGGCTGAAGGGCGAATGCTGCCCGCCGGCGTTGGGCTGGGGTCGCTGTCTGGAGTAGTATTCACAGGGAAAGGTAGGGTGTCCGGAGGGCGTTTCTTGAGGTCCTGCTGGCGAGGTGCATCGGTGATTGGCTCTTGAATTATTGCAGGAAATTGGCAGAATCACCGAGGTTAAAAGCTCTTTCGCATGGGAAAAATCTGAACAATCCGACGTGACCGCCTATGCGGCGTTGAAGTAATGTTCCGTTCAATCGGCTCAGCCAGCCTTTGCCATGAATCTGCCGGGAGTGACAGGTTTCGAATGTGAGGTCAACTGAAGGCGAGCCAGGCGAAAAGGAGATGATGCTGGGGGATCGAATTTTCCAGGCAGGAGGTCGGAGTCGGTCCGTAGGCTTAATGAGATGTTCTGTAACGCGATGAGGCATCAAGCATACAATGCTGCGCGGAGCGGAAGGCTCATTGTGCATGAGTCGTGAAGGCGCCCTTGAAGGGGGCTTTGTTGCAAGTACATTGGCGATGTCGCGATCAATTATCTTCGCGGTGTTTAAGCAGGTTGTTGTCAGCTTGGTTTAGTTGTGCGGCACTTACGTATTGTCGCTGAAAAAGCCGCTCTTGAAGGACTAGAAGATGATTCCATTTAACAAGCCACCTCATATCGGGAACGAGGACATTCATGTACTGGCCGCCATGCGCAGCGACAAGATGTCCGGGGATGGTGCTTATGGCCATAAATGCCAACAGTGGTTTGAAGAGCGGTTTTCCTGTCACAAGACCTTGCTGACACCTTCCTGCACGCAAGCGCTGGAAATGGCGGCGCTGCTGCTGGATATCAAGCCGGGTGATGAAGTCATCATGCCCAGCTATACGTTCGTCAGTACGGCGAATGCCTTCGTTTTGCGCGGTGCGACCATCGTGTTCGTCGATGTGCGTCCCGATACGATGAACATTGACGAGACCTTGATCGAGGCGGCTGTCACACCGCGTACTCGGGCGATTGTTCCTGTGCACTATGCCGGTGTGGCTTGTGAGATGGACGTCATCATGGATATCGCCAAGCGCCACAACCTCTATGTGGTCGAGGATGCAGCCCAGGCAATGATGTCGACTTACCATGGTAAAGCCCTGGGGACCATCGGGCACATGGCTGCGTTCAGCTTCCATGAGACAAAAAACTACACCAGTGGCGGTGAAGGTGGGTTGTTGCTTATCAATGATCCTCAGTTCATCGGGCGTGCGGAGGTCATTCGCGAGAAAGGGACCAATCGCAGCCAGTTCTTCCGCGGGATGATCGACAAGTACACCTGGGTAGACGTCGGTAGCAGTTATCTGCCAAGCGAGCTGCAGGCTGCCTATCTCTACGGCCAGCTCGAGAAGGCCGATGAAATCAACCAGACGCGCCTTTCCATTTGGCAGCGTTACTGGGACGCGTTCCAGCCGCTGGTGGGCAAAGGGCTTGTCGAGCTAGGTGTTGTGCCTGAGGGGTGCCGTTTCAATGCCCATATGTTCTTCCTGAAGGTGCGGGATCTTCAGCATCGAACCAGCGTCCTGAGCCGGTTGCGCGAGCTGGGTATCGGCGCGGTGTTCCATTATATTCCGCTGCATTCGGCGCCAGCCGGCAAGTCCCTGGGGCGCTTCCATGGCGTGGACAACCACACCACCCGGGAAAGCGAGCGCCTGCTCCGCCTGCCGCTGTGGATTGCCATGTCTGATGAAGAAGTTCAGCAGGTCATCGATGCTGTTGTGAAATCGATCGATGTCGAATAGCGCCTCTCGCGATGAAGTCGAGTCGGTTCGCAAGCGTATAGGGGTGCTCGCCGGCGCGCTATTCACGACAGCGTCCCATCTGTCGAAAATTCTGGTGGGTTTTCTGTTCCTGAAGCTGGTCGCGGTCTACCTGGGGGTGGAAGGGCTGGGTGCGCTCGGTAACTTGATGAGCGCTGTTCTGTTCCTGTCGTTGCTGGCCGGCGGCGGGATCCAGAACGGTGTCATCAAGTACGTCGCCGAGTATCGGCACAAACCGAAGCAGATGCTTCGGTTTCTTGCAGGGGCGCGACTCTATTCGCTGGGACTGTGCACGCTGATTCTGCTGGGGACGATAGTCTTCAGCGGCCCGCTGTCTCATTATTTGCTGGGGGGAGAATACGCCTGGCTGATGGTGGTGCTGGGGGTTGCGCAGTTCGGTTTCGCATTTACCAATATCGTCAATGGCACTGCCAATGGCCTGCATGAAACCCGCGTTTACGCGACCATACAGATCGTGGGTAATCTGCTCACGCTACCCCTGGCGTGGTTGCTGATCCGTCAGTTCGGCCTGGTCGGGGCGGCGCTGTCGATTATCGTATTTTATTTGTCATACAGCCTGCCGGCGTTGTATTTCTTTGCCCGCTCAAGGCTGCGTAGGCATGTGCGCTGGCGTATCGCCTACCGGCCGCAATTTGCAAAGCTCTCGGGTTTCACGCTGATGGCTGCTGTCGGCGCGGTGAGCGTACCGCTTGTAGAAATTGTTGTGCGTAATCTGTTGCTGGAGAATACGGGGCTGCAAGCGGCCGGGCTCTGGCAGGCATCGCTCAAGCTGTCCAGTGCCTACATGGGGTTCTTCGTGGTCTTTCTCGCGGCGTACTTCATTCCGATCGTTTCGGGCTTGCAGGATCGGCTCAAGGTAGCGGCGGTGGTTCGCAAGTTCATGGTGCTGGCGATATGCCTGTTTGGTGTGGGTGCGATTGGCTTCTACGGACTGCGCAGCTTCTTCATTCCGCTATTGTTGTCAGCCGATTTTGCCGAGCTGGGTGATTTTATCCAGTATCAGTTGCTGGGAGACCTGTTCAGGGTGACTTCCTACGTCATAGGTTTTGTGGTGGTCGCCAAGGCTGCGACCCGGATCTATGTGCTGGGTGAGATAAGTCAAGGGGTCCTGTTCTGTCTGTTCAGTACCCTGGCATTGAAGCAGGGGTGGGGGCTGCAGGGCGTATTCATTGCGCACCTGGCAATGAATATTATTTATTTCGCCTGCTCTGTCATTGGTTTTTATATTTATACGAAAAGGGTGGTTTGATGTTGAGCGCAACCGTGGTTGTCTCCTGCTACAATCAGGAGCGCTATATTGCAGAGTGTCTCGAAAGTATCCTGGGTCAGGAAGTCAATTTTGACCTTGAGGTGATTGTTTCTGATGACTGCTCGACCGATAGTACCCAGCGTATTATTAGGGAATGTGCTGAAAAGCACCCGGGACGCTTGAAGTTGGTTTTGCGTGAGCAAAATGTGGGTGTGTCAAATAATTATTATGCCGTTCATGCCTTGGCGACAGGGGATGTGGTTTTTCACTTTGATGGCGATGACATCATGATGAGTGGGAAGCTCCAGGAACAGTACGATCTTTTTGTCCAGTACCCTGATGTCAACATCGTTTTCCACAAGGCTGTGTACTTTTCTGATGATCGCAGTTATCAGTCAATACCGCCCTATCCCGGAGAGGAGGCGCCTTATCACACCTTCTTTTCGCTGCCGGAGCTGGCCCGCTGGGGTTCGACTTGCGTCCACAGTGCTTATGCCTACCGCCGTTCCGCTCGCAAGGTGACCGCTGCCCAGGAGTCGATGGAGTGGTACTTTGCGATGGACACCATGATTCCTTCCGGGCGCGGTGTGTTCATCAACAAGCCATTGGTCATGTATCGCTGCAATCCGGGTAATGGTTCTTATCTGTCCACCTTGGCGGGGCGTACCAAGGCCTACAGGATTTACTTTAGAGACGTTGCGGATTACTTTGACAGTCACCCGGAATTGCGCACGGATTTGTACGCGAACTTCCTTGTGACTTTCTTGGCGATGGCACGTTCCACACGCAAGGTACTGCCAGAGAACCTGGCGTTCGGTCTGAAGAATATCTTCTATTTTCGACCTCGGAAGTTTATTCAGGCGGTTCAGGTTCGCCGCTTGGTCGGGCCCGAGGAGAAGGTTCGCTGAGCGCAAGCCGCTCGTGTTTCATGCGTGCTCCTGATGTACAAGCGCCGCCCGCTCGGGCGGTGATGCTTCAGTCAGGCCGTAGGCCATGTGCAGGCTGAGGGGGGGAGGTCCAGCATTTTCGGTCTGGGCGTCCAGTCAAGCCTCCAGTGTCTTCAGGTGAACTTGCGGAGCGCGGTGGGATGGTTTGATTTTTCTTTGGCTTGCGTAGGAAATTTCCTGTCTTCGAGGCGCCAGGTTTTCGAGCATGGTACGCGGGAGGGTGACACTGTACTGTCAACTCTGTGTGGTAGCCAAGGGCGCTGCCTGCTGCTTGTATAAATGGCGTTCGCTGCCATAATGCGAGCCTTTCCTTGCATGCGGGCACGGCCTGCATTTCCACAAAGTGGCACGGATATGCCTTACGCCAAGCCATGGGATGGGTCCTGCCGCAGTATTCCTTCAGCTCTAAGGCAGGTCGATCGTGACTGTTATCAATCGTTTTCCAGTGGTGGGCGCCTCAGGTTTGGATCTCTTCAGCGCAGGGGTCGCATTGTGGCGGGGCAAGCGTCTGATCCTCGGCACGATGGCGGTGACTACGTTGGCTGCATTGGCCTATGGGTACATGGCGACCCCCAGCTATCGGGTCACCAGCGTCCTGCGTCCAGTCGCCCAGTTCGAGCTGGATGCCCTGAATCGGTCCGGTGTCTACAAGCTTCAGCCTGAACAGGCGCTGCAGCGGGTCGGTGCTGCACTTGAGTCTTACGACACCCGCTTTGCCTACTTCCAGGCCCATCCAGAACAGTTCAATTCTTTCCAGGTTCCAGGCTTGAGCGTGGAGCAACGCTTCGAGCTCTTCGGTCGCAATGCCTTTCAGGTACGCCGCAGCAGTGCGTCGAATGGCGAGGGAAGCCCCGAGGCGCTCACCCTCGACCTCACCTACCGTGCCGGCGACGACGGGGTTGCCATTATCGACGGCTTGATAGAGCAGGCCACACTGGTCGAGCGCGAGCGAATCGATAGGGATGTCATTACCGTCGTGGCCAACCGGCTCAAGGAACTGGATACCCGGCTCGAGAAGTCGAGAGTTTCCTACGAGATGCTCAAGGAGGTTCAAATCGCCTCGCTGAGTGAGCGGGATGCGGTAAAACGTGCCCAACTGCTTGATGAGATGCGCGCACGCCGAACCGAGCTGAAAACCCTGCGCGCCAATCGTATCGCGCAGCTGGATGAGGCGTTGCTCATCGCTCGGCGGCTTGGCATCAAGCGTCCGTCGACCCCGGCTTCGATAGCCGGCAGTGCTGGAGTCAACGCAACGAATGTCGTGGTTGCCGACGTAACCAGTCGTGACCCCCTGTACTTCCTGGGCTCCGATGCCCTTGAGGCTGAGCGCGCGGCATTGCTCCAGCGCCGCTCCGACGACTTTGCCGACACGCGAATTCCGCAGATTGCCAAGGAGCTGCAGTTGCTTGACCGCAATCGAGAGGTTGAGGCGTTGGAGCAGCGAAAACAGGCAGATTTGTACCTGCAGGATATTGCAAGCATCAAGGCTGAGCGGTTCGCCTTGGAACAAGTGAGCTTGCAGGCCAAGGACCTCAAGTTGGTCAGTGTCGACCAGCGTGCCGTCAATCCGCTTGACCCGGTTTCACCCAGCAAGTGGTTGCTCGGGATCGGTGGGTTGCTTGTAGGCCTGGTGGTAGGCGCGGGTATCGCGCTGGCTCGTCACCTGCTGATCGCTGGTATGCAGGCGAGGAGTGCTGGCACTGAGCCGTTGGCCCCGCAGGCTGTTGCTCGCCGCCGCGATGACCTCATCGAGGTCGACCCGCGCTAAGGGGGCAGGCCGGCGCTTGCTGGTGTAAAGGCAGGTTGCGGGTGGTTGTCCTCTGGCGACTCTGGCAAAGACAGATATGCGGTAGTATGGAGGATCACCTGCTCCTCTGGTGAAGTGCCCGTAGAGGTACAGGCATATTGATATCTAGGTTGGCCGCAGCGGAGTTTGTTCATGCTATCTGCCAGGTCGTTTTTACCAAGTCAGGAACGGCGCCGGCGGCGCCTTTCCAAGCATCTTCCATTAGCGTGGATCATGGCGCATGCCATGAACGTGGCCCGTGACGATTTTCCGGATTGCAAAGGTATGGTCATTCGGGCGGCGGTGATGTGCAGGGCAGAAGGCTGCGGCAAACCGTTCAAAGGATAGTGGGGAAGATCAAAGTGAGTGTGGTAGCTGGATGAGCAACCCAATGACAACAGCTGTAGACATGAGCAGCGCTGGGCAGCAGGAGAGAAAAGGTTCTTTTCTACTTGCTCTGTTGGTACTGACGGTGACCATTGGGTTTCCGCGTGTCTATGGCACCGAGGTACCGATGGCGGTATTGCTCATGCCCTTCTATATGTTGGGCTTTTTCAGGTTGCTGATGAGTAATGGTGGGTTCGCAATTGCCTTCCTGTTGCTTTTTGGTGGCTGGCTGCTCGGGGGGGCGCTGGTGGCATCTGCGGGAGCGCCTGGTGATCTGTTCTTTCACTTTGTGGTGTCCAGCAAGATCTTTCTGAATATATTTTTCGGTTATGTCATTCACCGCGTCTTGACCAAGCGACCGTCTGCGTTGCTGGCCTGGATTTTCCTGCAGTGCGCGTTGGCGATCATATCGATCCTAGACAGGGACGTGTACACCACGCTGCTGGGCTTTATATCACCACGCTCGGCGGAGGTCTTCCAGCATATTTACGGGTTGCGTGCGCTGGGCTTTGGCTTGTTTCATGTGGATGGCGCGCTTACGTTGGTCATCACGGTGTTTTACTATCTGCTCATTTCACAGAAAAGCTTCCTGAAGAGTTTGCTCGTCATCATGATCTTCCCCATCGCGATGGCAGTTGCTCGTAGTGCAATTATTCCTTTCGCCATCCTGGGGCTGAGCCGTCGTGGCTTGGGACTGAAGGTTCTACTATTGCTGTCGGTCGTCACGATGGTGGTGCTGAGCTTCTATGTAACGTCTGGGCCCTTGTACCAAGCCACTGAAATCTTCAGGAATATCGTAACCAAGGGTGAGTTGCACAGTGACAGCGTCCAGTCGTTGTCGGAGATGTATATATTCCCTGATCAGCTATCCACCTACCTGTATGGTGATGGCCGCTATTTTTCTGAAGACACTTCTGAGTTGGGGTTCTACAAAGGGACAGATGTCGGCTATCTGCGACTTTTGTATTTTTCCGGTTTTGGTTCTATCGTCGTTTTTATGTTGCTGAATTGCTTTTATCTCGTGCCCGTCCTGTTCGGCGGGCGCTATGAGAAAAGTCGTGATATCAAGGTTTTTGCGTTGGCCCTGTTCTTGATCTTCGTGATCATTAATTTCAAGGGGCTGCAAGTCATGCCGATCTTTGCCGTTTCCCTCTATCTGTTCGCCGGGCAGCAGGAGCGTGACGCCAGACGCCAATCTAGGCTGAACCGCATGCAGGGAGCGGTTGCATGACGTCGAGGGCTGCTGTGGTCGCTGCCAGAAGTTGTGAACTGACCGGCGAGACCTTGTCTGTAATTATCATTCAATCTGAAGGGTAGTGAGTCGTTTGGAAACACAAATGCGGCCGCGTAAGAAAATCTGTTTGGTTGCCACGGTCCCTGTCGTTTTGCATGTCTTCATGCGCGAGCATATCAAGCGTCTTTCCGCGAACTACGATGTGACACTGGTGGTGCCCGGTACGCGCCATGACGTCGAGGCGCTGCTGGGAGAGCATGTCGACTTCATTCCCTATGCCATCGAACGCAAGATCTCCCTCAAGCGTGACGTGATCTCGCTGTACCGGCTTTGGCGAATCCTGATGCAGCGTCGTTACGACTGCGTGCTTTCCCTGATGCCCAAGTCAGGGCTTGTCGCCATGTTGGCGGGGTGGCTGTCGGCGACACGGTGCCGCGTGCACATCTTTACCGGGCAGGTCTGGTTCACCCGGCGTGGGCTGGGGCGTCGCTTCCTGATGTTCCTTGACCGTCTCCTGGCTGGCGCCGCAACGCACCTGCTGACGGACAGTCATTCGCAAAGAGATTTCCTGATCGAGTCAAAGATCGTCGCCAGAGACAAGATCAGGGTGCTTGGCAAAGGCTCCATCAGTGGCGTGGATATCGAGCGCTTCAAGCCGGATCCGCAGCGTGCCGCGCAAATGCGTAGCGAGATGAACATCGCCGAAAACGCCAAGGTTTTCCTGTTTCTTGGACGGGTCAATACGGCCAAGGGGATTCTGGATCTCGCCCAAGCCTTTGCATCGCTTGGCGAAGGGTATGCCGATGCCCACCTGCTGGTTGTCGGACCTGACGATGAGGGTATCGATGAGTCGCTGGCGGCCATCCTGCAATCTTGCCAGGACCGTTTTCACCGTGTGGGCTTCACCCGTACACCTGAGCACTACATGGCAATGGCCGACGTGTTTTGCATGCCCAGCTACCGGGAAGGTTTTGGCCTGGCGGTGATCGAGGCCGCAGCGGTGGGGGTGCCCAGCATGGTCTCGCGAATCTACGGATTGACCGATGCCGTCGAGGAAGACGTCACCGGGCTGTTCCATGAAGCAGGCGACATTGCGCAGATCCGCGAGGTTCTCACCCGGCTTCATGGCGACTCGGTACTTCGTGATAGGCTCGCGCTCTCTGGTCTGCAGAGGGCTCGCCGGGACTTCTCGCAGGATCTGGTGGTTGGGGAAATGCAGGTGTTCATCAAGGCGATCATGGACCGCCAATGACGCCGCAAGTAGAAAGGACAAGGGGCGATGGTACGATGCGCATAGTGTTAACAGGCGGTTCCGGATTTGTTGGTCAAGGTGTGTTGAAGCGATTGGCGACGATGCCGGTAGAGGTGGTTGCGGCAGTGCGCCAGCAATCAACACCATTGCCCGCCGGGGTTGAGCCACACCTGTTCGATGACCTGGCAAGCGAATCTGCCTGGCCTCAGGCTGAGCGGCCATTTGATGTAGTGATTCATTGTGCCTCCAGGGTGCATGTGATGAACGAGGTCGCCGCCGACCCGCTGGCGGAATTTCGCAAGGTCAATGTCGAGGCAACGCTCGCCTTTGCCCGGCGCGCCGCCCAGGCTGGGGTAAAGCGCTTTGTCTTTATCAGCTCGATCAAGGTCAATGGCGAGGGAACGCCTTTGGGGCGGCCCTACCATGCAGATGATGATGCCTCGCCCTCGGACCCTTACGGGGTGTCCAAGCAGGAAGCGGAAGAGCAGTTGATGAAGCTGGGACGTGACCTGGGCATGGAGATCGTCGTCATCAGGCCTGTGCTGGTTTACGGACCTGGGGTGAAGGCCAACTTCCACAACATGATGCGTTGGCTCGACAAACAGATTCCGTTGCCTTTCGGTGCCATACATAACAAGCGCAGCCTCGTGGCCCTGGACAACCTCGTCGACCTGATCGTGTTGTGTTGCTCGCACCCGGCGGCAGCCAACCAAGTGTTTCTGGTGAGTGACGGCCATGACGTTTCCACCACGGAGCTGCTGCAGAAGATGTCGGTCGCCCTGGGCAAACCGGCCAGGTTGATACCGGTTCCGAGCTCGCTACTGACCCTCGGGGCCAATCTGCTGGGTAAGCGGGCGCTGTCACAACGTCTCTGCGGCTCGCTTCAGGTCGATATCTCCAAGACACGCCAGATGCTCGGTTGGGAGCCGCCGGTGTCACTGGAGGAAGCGCTCGGCATCACTGCAAAACATTTCCTGGAAAACCCCATTCGATGAGTTACTGGATCCTTCCCATTGCTGTTCTGCTGGTTTCTTACTTGCTGACAGGGGCGTTGCGTCGTTATGCAATTGCCCGAAGCATCATCGATGTTCCCAATGCCCGCAGTTCTCACTCCGTTCCCACGCCACGCGGTGGTGGTGTGGCAATCGTGCTGGCGTTCCTCGCGGCATTGCCGGTTGCCTACGGCCTCGATCTCATCTCGACGGGGCTGCTGATCGGTTCTCTGGGTGGCTGCGGCCTGGTGGCGGTAATCGGATTTCTCGACGACCATGGCCATATTGCAGCCCGGTGGCGATTGCTGGGACATTTTTCCGCAGCCTGCTGGGTGTTGTTCTGGCTAGGTAATGCTCCAAAGCTGGTGGTCCTGGGCGCGACACTGGACATCAGCCTGGTTACCTACGTGCTGGCGGCTTTCTACATTGTGTGGATGCTTAATCTCTATAATTTCATGGACGGTATCGATGGCTTGGCTAGCCTTCAGGCGATAACGGTCTGTTTGGGTGCATGCGTCATCTATGTCGCTTGCGGCGCTTCATCAATGGTGTGGGCACCAGCCTTGCTTGCATTGGCCGTGGCTGGTTTCCTGTTCTGGAATTTCCCGCCGGCGCGTATTTTCATGGGCGACGCAGGCAGTGGTTTCCTGGGAATCCAGTTGGCGCTGCTGTCGTTGCATGCCGCGAACGGCGACCCCGTGCTGCTCTGGTCGTGGATCATCCTGATGGGTGTTTTCATTGTCGATGCCACCTTTACCCTGGCTCGTCGGCTGTTGCGTGGCGACAAGGTCTATGAAGCGCACCGAAGCCATGCCTACCAGTATGCTTCGCGACAATTTGGCAAGCACCGTCCCGTCACGCTGGCCGTGACGGCCATCAATCTGCTCTGGCTGCTGCCTTGGGCGGCCGTCGTGGCATTGGGGCATGTGGATGCATTGGTTGGCGTGATCTTGGCTTATGCACCGCTCCTCGCGCTTGCGGTCAAGTTCAAGGCGGGGCAAAGGGAAATCGTCGACAAGTCGCCAGCATGAGTGTCCAAAGGGCCCCGGCGGCATTGATCATGCCCGCCACTACAGTTGCGAGTGCGGCTAAGGTTCAGGTAAGAGGAGAATGATTTTGAAAGGGGTTATGGATAGTTTTCGGTCCGCATTGCTAGGGTTGCCTCGGCGATACAAAAGGCTGTTGCAGGTGGCAACTGACGTCGTGCTGGTCTGGGGGAGCTTGTGGCTGGCATTTCTCGTTCGCCTGGGGGTCGAAGAGCTGTCCAATCCGATCAAGGAGCACCTGTGGCTCTTTATCGCCGCCCCGATTGTGGCGATTCCGTTGTTCATCCGCTTCGGCATGTACCGTGCGGTCATGCGATATTTCGGTAACGATGCGCTGATCGCCATTGCCAAGGCCGTCAGCCTTTCGTCGTTGATCCTTGCCCTGGTGGTCTACTGGTACAGCAACCATCAAGCGGTGGTGCCGCGTTCGATCATCTTCAACTACTGGTGGTTGAGCCTGGTGTTCCTGGGCGGTCTGCGCCTTGTGATGCGCCAATATTTCCTCGGCGACTGGTTCGCAGCGGCCAAGCACGTGCCCTTCACCAATCGTGATGACGGTTTGCCGAAGGTTGCGGTTTACGGGGCAGGCGCTGCCGGCAACCAGTTGGTTGCGGCATTGCGCATGGGCCGGTTGATGCGGCCGGTGGCTTTCATTGACGATGATGTAAGTATCAGTGACCGGGTGATCGCCGGGCTGCAAGTCTACAAACCCAAGCATATCCAGAGAATGCTGGACCTGACCGGCGCCGAGGAAATCCTGCTGGCCATTCCTTCGGCGACCCGTGCGCGTCGCCGTGAGATACTTGGCTTCCTCGAAGGTTTCCCTTTGCATGTGCGTAGTGTGCCTGGCTTCATGGACCTGGCCCGTGGTCAGGTCAAGGTCGATGATATCCAGGAGGTCGACATTGCCGATCTGCTTGGACGTGACCCGGTGCCAGCCCAGGACGAGCTGCTGGAGCGCTGTGTTGTCGGCCAGTCCGTTCTGGTAACCGGAGCCGGCGGGTCGATCGGGTCCGAGCTCTGCCGTCAGATACTGAGTCTTCGCCCGAAGAATCTGCTGCTGTTCGAACACAGCGAGTTCAATCTCTACAGCATCCTCAGCGAGCTGGAGCAACGGGTTGCCCGTGAGTCGCTGCCTGTCAGGGTGCTGCCGATCCTGGGCTCCATTCGCAATCCTGACCAGTTGCTTGATGTCATGCGTACCTGGCATATCGATACGGTCTACCATGCCGCTGCCTACAAGCATGTACCCATGGTCGAGCACAATATCGCCGAAGGTGTGTTGAACAACGTATTCGGAACGCTCAACACGGCACAGGCTGCGTTGCAGGCAGGCGTTTCGAACTTCGTATTGATCTCCACCGACAAGGCAGTGCGTCCAACCAATGTCATGGGCAGTACCAAGCGTCTGGCGGAAATGATCCTGCAGGCCTTGAGCCGTGAGTCTGCTCCTGTCCTGTTTGGTCGCAGCAGCAATCTATCCCATGTCAATCGGACAAGATTCACCATGGTCCGATTCGGCAACGTACTGGGTTCCTCGGGTTCGGTGATTCCACTTTTCCACAAGCAGATCAAGTCGGGTGGTCCGCTGACCGTAACCCATCCGAAGATCACCCGTTATTTCATGACCATTCCCGAGGCCGCGCAGTTGGTTATCCAGGCGGGGTCCATGGGGCTGGGAGGGGATGTGTTCGTGCTGGACATGGGCAAGCCGGTGAAGATCGTCGAGCTGGCGGAGAAGATGATTCACCTTTCTGGCCTCAGTGTTCGCTCGGAGCGAAATCCCAATGGCGACATCGCCGTCGAGTTCACTGGATTGCGGCCCGGCGAGAAACTCTATGAAGAATTACTGATCGGGGACAATGTGGTTTCCACCCGGCATCCGATGATCATGAGTGCCGACGAGGACTTCCTGGATTGGTCCGTGCTCAAGGAACAGTTGATTCGACTGCAAGGCGCCGTCCAGGCGGATGATTACGTTGCGGTTCGTCAACTGTTGCGCGAAATGGTCAGCGGTTATTCCCCGGACAGCGAGATCGTGGACTGGATCCATCTGCAGCGACGCATGGATCCCTGACACCCAGGGGCGACGCACTGCTGGAATGATCTGGAAATAATCTCCCCGGCACCGGCATCTTGATCGGACATCCAGAGCGACTAGGGTTTAGAGGCAGCCAAGGAACGCTGCCTCTGAAATCCTGGACCAAGGAGTCTTTGATCATGCGAAACAATGTACTGACCTATCTGTTGCTACCACTCTTCACTTGCCTGTCATTCACTCTTTCCGCTGCGCCAGCAGCGGCGCCGGCGCCCGCTGTCGAACAGGTCGAACCGCGAGCTGCCGCGTCATCGGTAGCAGCGGAAAAGGTTGATCTCAACCAGGCCGATGCATCGACCCTGCAGAGCGAGCTCAATGGCATCGGCAAGGCAAAGGCCGAGGCTATCGTGGCCTATCGCGAGGCGCACGGCCCTTTCCAATCGGTCGACGAGCTATTGGAGATCAAGGGTATCGGCAATGCGCTGCTGGAACGCAACCGTGAAAAGCTGAGGGTGGATTAACCTCGGCTAGCCGGCCGATCATGCATCGGTCGGCTTTCTACCGCCTGTCAGCGGTCTGCCGCATCCTTCGCATCCGCCTCGGCGTTGCGCTCATGCACCTTTTTCAACTGCTCCTCGGTCAGCGGCAACTTCTTCGCCGTATCCCGCAGCAGCATCAACCCGCCGACAATCGACCCGAGAGCAACAAGCAGTATCAACCAGGCATACCAAGGCATCGAGATTCTCCTGAAAGCGTATAGGGCACCGCTTACATGGCATTCGAGCCATTGCCGCAGCCGTTGGTTCAATTATAGGAGCCGCCCCCGCCCGGGCCAAATCTCATGACCCGCGGCCCCCAAACCCCGCGCCACTTCGTTTACAATGCGCGCCGTTTACGACTTGCCAAGAGACCCTGCCCATGTCCGCCTGCCAGACGCCCCTGATCGTCGCCCTGGATTTCCCCACCCGTGACGCCGCCCTGAAGCTGGCCGACCAGCTCGACCCCGCCCTGTGCCGGGTCAAGGTGGGCAAGGAACTGTTCACCAGCAGCGCCTCAGGGATAGTCGAAACCCTGTGCGGCAAGGGCTTCGAAGTGTTCCTCGACCTCAAGTTCCACGATATCCCCAACACCACCGCCATGGCGGTCAAGGCCGCGGCCGAGATGGGTGTGTGGATGGTCAACGTGCACTGCTCCGGTGGCCTGCGCATGATGTCGGCCTGCCGTGAGGAGCTGGACAAGCGCAGCGGCCCGCAGCCGCTGCTGATCGGCGTGACCGTGCTGACCAGCATGGAGCGCGAGGACCTGGCCGGCATCGGCCTGGATGTCGATCCGCAGGAGCAGGTGCTGCGCCTGGCGGCGCTGGCGCAAAAAGCCGGCATGGACGGCCTGGTGTGCTCGGCACTGGAAGCGCCGGCACTGAAGGCGGCGCACCCGTCGCTGCAGCTGGTGACCCCGGGTATTCGCCCAGCGGGCAGTGCCCAGGATGACCAGCGCCGGATTCTGACGCCGCGTCAGGCACTGGACGCCGGTTCCGATTACCTGGTGATCGGGCGTCCGATCAGCCAGGCGGCAGATCCGGCCAAGGCACTGGCTGCCGTGGTGGCTGAAATCCGCGGTTGAATCAGGGATCGTGGAAGCGGGCTTGCCCCGCGATGGCGCAAGTCCAGGCAATCGCCATCGCGGGGCAAGCCCGCTCCCACAAAGCGCTTGGCTGCTGATCTCAGACCTTCAGCACCAACTTACCGAAATTCTCCCCGCTGAACAGCTTGAGCAGCGTCTCGGGGAAGGTCTCCAGGCCTTCCACCACATCCTCCTTGCTCTTCACCTTGCCGCTGGCCAGCCAGCCGGCCATTTCCTGCGCGGCCTTGCCGTACTCCTTGACGTAGTCCATCACCACGAAGCCTTCCATGCGCGCACGGTTGACCAGCAGCGACAGGTAGTTGGCCGGGCCCTTGACCGCTTCCTTGTTGTTGTACTGGCTGATGGCGCCGCAGATCACCACCCGGGCCTTGAAGTTCAGGCGCGACAGCACGGCATCGAGGATATCGCCGCCGACGTTGTCGAAGTACACATCCACGCCATTGGGACACTCACGCTTGAGGCCGGCCAGTACGTCTTCGGTTTTGTAGTCGATGACCCCGTCGAAGCCCAGTTCATCCAGCAGGTACTGGCACTTCTGCGCGCCCCCGGCGATGCCCACCACGCGGCAGCCCTTGAGCTTGGCGATCTGCCCGGCAATGCTGCCGACCGCGCCGGCGGCGCCGGAGATCACCACGGTTTCGCCGGCCTTGGGTTGGCCGACATCGAGCAGGGCGAAGTAGGCGGTCATGCCGGTCATGCCCAGGGCGGACAGGTAGCGGGGCAGGGGCGCCAGGCGCGGGTCGATCCGGTGCAGGCCCTGGGGTTCGCCGGTGAAGTAGTCCTGTACGCCAAGGGCACCGCTGACATGGTCGCCGGGCTTGTAGTCCGGGTGATTGGAGCTGACCACCTCGCCGACGCCGAGGGCGCGCATGACCTGGCCCAGGCCCACGGGTGGGATATACGACTTGCCTTCGTTCATCCAGCCGCGCATGGCCGGATCCAGCGACAGGTAGAGGTTCTTCACCAGCACCTGGCCTTCCCCCGGCTCGCTGGCGGGCACCTGCTCGTAGGTGAAGTCGTCACGGCGCACGGCGCCGACCGGGCGGCGGGTCAGCAGGAAGCGGCGGTTGGTGTGGGGCATGGCGAGTTCTCCTGAACGAGTGTGAGGGGGTGATGATCGGCGGGTTGAATGGGCCGCGTCACGCAAGATCACCGCGAACGATAGTAGTCCAACCGTGCCCTTGATGATGCTGCCCAGCCCGGCGGTGCCCTGACTAGACTCAGCCACGACTTCCCATCCTTTTGCAGGAGCCAGTGATGAGCATGACTTTCTCCGGCCAGGTTGCCCTGGTCACCGGTGGCGCGGCGGGTATCGGCCGGGCGACGGCCCAGGCATTCGCCGCCGAAGGGCTCAAGGTGGTGGTGGCCGACCGTGACGCGAGCGGGGGCGAAGCCACCGTGGCGCTGATCCGCCAGGCTGGCGGCGAGGCGCTGTTCGTCGCCTGCGACGTCACCCGTGACAGTGACGTGCGCCAGCTGCACGAGCAGGTCATCAAGGCCTATGGCCGCCTCGACTACGCCTTCAACAACGCCGGTATCGAGATCGAGAAGGGGCGGCTGGCGGAGGGCAGCGAGGCGGAGTTCGATGCGATCATGGGGGTCAACGTCAAGGGTGTGTGGCTGTGCATGAAGTACCAACTGCCCTTGCTGCTGGCCCAGGGCGGCGGCGCCATCGTCAACACGGCCTCGGTGGCCGGCCTGTCGGCGGCACCGAAGATGAGCATCTATGCGGCATCCAAGCATGCGGTGATCGGCCTGACCAAGTCGGCGGCCATCGAGTATGCGAAGAAGGGCATTCGGGTCAACGCGGTGTGCCCGGCGGTGATCGATACCGACATGTTCCGCCGCGCCTACGAGGCCGATCCGCGCAAGGCCGAGTTTGCCGCGGCGATGCATCCGGTCGGGCGCATCGGCAAGGTCGAGGAGATCGCTAGCGCGGTGCTGTACCTGTGCAGCGATGGCGCGGCGTTCACGACGGGGCACAGCCTGACTGTCGATGGCGGCGCCTTGGCGATCTGACCGACTAATTCGACCCCTGTGGGAGCGGGTTTACCCGCGAAGAGGCCCGCGAGGTTTTCCACAGGCCCAATGCCACGGCGGCACAGCCCACCAGCAGGACGCCGCCGAACACTTCCAGCGCCATGCGCGATCCCAGCCGATCGCTGAGCAATCCGGTAAAGATCACCGGCAGGCTGAACCCCAGGTAGGCGAGCAGGAAGAACCCGGCACTGGCCCGGGGCTTCTCGCTCCCGGCCAGCTCGTTCACCGCCGCCAATCCGCCCAGGTAGATAAAGCCATAGCAGGCGCTGCTCGCAGCCACGGCGCCCAGCAGCATACCCAGCAGATTGCCGCTGTCAGCCCCCCAGGCCAGCAGCGCGTAGCTGCACGGCAGGATCAGCAGCCCCAGCAAGGTCGCCTGGGCACTGGCCAGGCGCCGGGCCAGCGGCTGGAACAGCAGGCCGCAGCTGATCACGCAGAAGGTCGAGAACCCCGACCAGGCGCTCAGCCCGTGCTGACGCAGGATCCCCGGCAGCAGGGCGATCACCAGCCCGACACAGGCCCAGGCCAGCAGGATCGCCAGGCCATAAGCCAGGCTGCCGGCGGGGTAGCAGGGCAGGCGCAGCATGGCGCGGCGCTGCGCCGGGCGAGGGTCGGGCAGGCGCCAGACCAGCAGCAGGGCGACGGCGGCCAATGCCAGTTGCAGGTGGAAGCTGCCGGGGGTGAGGGTCGGCCCGCGCAGCAGGAACAGGCTGGTCAGCGCCGCGCCCAGGCCGAAGCCGAGCGACGTGCTGGCGGTGACCCAGGTGGCGGCGCGGCCACTGGCATCCGGGGCCATCAGCTCGCTCATGTAGGCGGTGGCGGTGGCCGAGGCGAGGCCTGTGCCCAGCCCCAGGAACAGGCGCGCCAGGCCCAGCATCTGCAGGCTCGGCGCCAGCAGCATGAGCAGCGTCGCGACCATCGACAGGGCCAGCGCGACCAGGATCATCGGGCGACGACCCACCCGGTCGGCCAAGCCGCCAAGGGCCAGCAGCACCGGCAGCACGCCGAGCACATAGCCGGAAAAGGCCACGGCGGTTGCCGTTGCGTCTTGCCCGGACAGGTCGGCGTAGGTGATGTATAGCGGGGCCTGCAGGTTCACCGCCAGGGTGATCAGGCACAGGGCGAAAGCCAGCAGGGCTGGGGCGTGACAAGTGGGCATCGGGGCGGATCCGCAAGGCAGTGGCTGTGGTTGGCAGCATCGGCCTTTGCACAGGTGCTCGCCAAGGCACACTCACGGGGCATTTATGCTTAACTGTTTGCCTGAAAGCAGCGAACACTTGCCATGCATTTTCATCTTGATCGTGACCTTCCCACCCCCTTGGTCCAGCAGCTGACTGAGCACCTGCAGGCCTGGATCGAACAGCAGCGCCTGCGCCCCGGCGCGCGCCTGCCGTCGATCCGCGCGCTGGCCAAGGCGCAGTCGGTAAGCGCCTCGTGCGTGATCGAGGCCTACGACCGCCTGGCGGCCAACGGCTGGCTGGAGGCGCGACATGGCGCGGGCTTCTTCGTCGCCGAGCGCAAGCCGGGCTTGCGGCCCGACCCCGGCGAGCCCTGGGGCGAGGCAATCGACGGCAGTTGGCGGCAGTTTCGCGAAGGGCATGAACAATTGCTCAAGCTCGGCTGCGGCTGGCTACCGGTGGCCTGGCGGGCCGAAGCCGAGCTGGCCCAGGCCATCCGCCAGGTCAGCCGCGGCGCGCCCGAGGCGCTGTTCGACTACTGCCCGCCCCAGGGCCTGGCCAGCCTGCGCCTGCAACTGCACAAGGGGCTGGCGCGGCTGGATATTGCCGCCGAGCCGGAGCGGATCCTCACCACCCAGGGCGCCAGCCATGCCCTCGACCTGCTGGTGCGGACCTTGCTGAAACCGGGCGACACGGTGCTGGTGGAGCGCCCCGGCTACTACAACCTGTACAACTTGTTGCGCGTGCACGGTGTACACATGCTCGAGGTGCCGCGCACCGCCATTGGCCCGGACCTGGTGGTGCTCGAGCAGTTGCTGGCCGCGCACCAGCCCCGTTGCCTGTTCATCAACAGCCTGTACCAGAACCCGACCGGTACCTGCCTGACGCCCAAGGTCGCCTACCGCCTGCTGGAGCTGGCCCGCGAGCATGACCTGCGGATCGTCGAGGATGACCTGTACGCGGACTTCCAGGACGGCCCGGCCACGCGCCTGGCGACCCTCGACAGCGAGCAGCGGGTAATCTACCTGGGCAGTTTCTCCAAGACCCTCAGCAGTTCGTTGCGGGTCGGCTATCTGGTGGCCGACCCACCGTTGATCGCCCGCCTGGCCGAACTGAAGATGGTGGCCGGCATTGGCACTTCGCGCTTCGCCGAGCAGGTGGTCGGGCAGATGCTCGCCAATGGCGGCTACCGCAAGAGCGTGCAGCGCTTGCGGCTGCGCCTGGGGCAGCACCGGGCCAGGACGCTGGGGCAACTGGAGGCCTGTGGCTGGGAGGTGTTCTGTGAGCCGGTCGGCGGTATGTTCGTCTGGGCCCGGGTGCCCGGGCGCGACTTTGCCGAGCTGGAGCGATTGGCGCTGGAGCATGCGGTGTTGCTCACCCCGGGCAGCGCTTTCGATCCGCAGGGGCGGGCCAGTGACTGGCTACGGATCAATGTCGCCTATGGGCAGGATTCCCGGGCCCAGGCGTTCTTCCGGCATGCAGGGCGACCTTTGGCGGTCTGAAAGCGACACGCTCATAGCTAAATGACACCATTCGCGCACGCGGCCCTTGTGACCAGGTCGGCGCCATTGTCACTCTTGTCGCCGGCGGAGGGCCAAAAAGCGAGGAGGGCGGTGATGACGGCGACCAAGCACGGTGTATTGGCCAACCTGGGCATGGCGCGCAAGCTGGGCCTGGGTTTTGCCCTGGTGTTGCTGCTCACTCTGGTGGTGGCCGCCATCGGCGTATACGCCCTGGCCAACGTCGGCCAGCGCTTCGAGGGGCTGCGGCAGATGGCCCAGTTCAACACCGACCTGTTGAAGCTGCGCCAACATGAGCAGGCCTTCGCCCTGCGTTCGGATATCAAGGAGGCCGATGCCCTGCGCATGGGCCTTCAAGGGCTGGTGGAGCGGGCCCGCGCCGCGCCTGCGCTGACTTCCGCCGAGGCCGACCTCAGTGCCTACGGGCAGGCCTTCGACCAGTTCGTCCAGGCGGTGCAGGCCAAGGAGCTGGCGCTGGACATGGCCAGCTGGTCGGTATCGAGCGTGGCCAACAACCTCGATGTGCTGCAGGCCGGCCTGGCCGACGACGGCACCTACACCCTCAAGCAGTCCCAGGGCCAGCAAGGCGGCGAGTTCCTTGAGCAGGCCGGACAGGTGGGGCAGGTGTCGCGGCTGATGCTGCAGGCCATGGACGAGGCCCGGGTGCGCCTGGAGCAGAGCCGCAAGGGCGGCGAGGCTGTCGCCGAGGGGCGCATCGCCCAGACGGTGGAGGCCGCCGGCCTGGTGGACCAGCTCAAGTCGGCGGTGACCGATGCCGGCTACCAGAGCGTGCTGGGCGAAGTGGCCGGGCATATCGCCAGTTTCTCCGAGAAGCTCAACGAGTACACCGACCTGCTGGGCCAGGAGCGGGGTATCAAGGATCAGTTGCAGGCCCGGGCCGAGCAGGTCACCACGCGGGTCGACCAGGCCTACCTCGCCCAGGAGCAGGCCATGCAGGCGGAGCTTGCGCGCAACACCGTGGCCATCGCCGCGGCCACGGCCCTGGCACTGCTGGTGGGCGTGCTGGCGGCCTGGTTGATCACCCGGGCCGTGGTCGCGCCGCTCAAGCGGGTGATCAGCCGTGCCCGGCGCATAGCCGCGGGCGAGCTGGGGATCGAGGCCGAGCCGCCGCGTGCCGACGAGGTCGGTCAGCTGCTGCAGGCCATGCAGCAGATGGCCGAGGGGCTGTCCGGCATCGTCAGTGGCCTGCAGCAGGGCATCGATCAGCTGGCCGGCAGCGCCCAGGCCTTGTCGGCGGTCACCGAGCAGACCAACCGCGAAGTCGGTAGCCAGAAGGATGAGACCGAGCAGGTGGCCACTGCCATGCAGCAGATGACCGCCACCGTCCATGACGTGGCGCGCAACGCCGAGCAGGCGGCCCAGGCGGCACAGGATGCCGACGACAAGGTCGAGTCGGGGCAGCAGGTGGTGCGCCAGAGCATGCAGCGCATCGAGCAGCTGGCGGTGGCAGCCGAGACCGCCAGCAGCGGTATCGACAGCCTCAGCGCCGAGATCCATACCATCGGTGACGTGCTCGAGGTGATCAAGAGCGTGGCCGAACAGACCAACCTGCTGGCGCTCAACGCGGCGATCGAGGCGGCCCGCGCCGGCGAGCAGGGCCGTGGCTTCGCCGTGGTGGCCGACGAGGTGCGCGCCCTGGCCCGGCGTACCCGCCAGTCCACCGAGGAGATCGAACGGCTGGTCGCCAGCCTGCGCGGCAACGCCCAGCAGTCGGTGACGCAGATCCGTGGCAGCACCGAGCTGGTGCGCCTGGCGGTGGCCGACACGCTGAAGACCGAGAGCGCCCTGGGCAGCATCGCCGCGGCGGTGTCGTTGATCCAGCAGATGAACCAGCAGATCGCCGCGGCGGCCGAGCAGCAGAGCTCGGTCGCCGAGGAGATCAGCCGCAGCGTCACGCAGATCCGTGGCAGTGCCGACCAGGCGGCGCTGGCGATGGAGGACAATGCCCGCTCAAGCGTCGAGTTGGCGCAGCTGGGCAATGACCTGAAGGGGATGGTTGGCCACTTCAGGCTGTGATTGGCTGTGGCGGCCCTATCGCGGGGCAAGCCCGCTCCCACGCATGCCCGCTCACGGGGTCTGGGCGTGGGAGCGGGCTTGCCCCGCGATAGCGTTGTCAGCCCCTGCGCGGACTGAGAATCAGCAAGGTCAGCACCCCCGCCACGATTCCCCAGAACGCCGAGCCGATCGAGAACAGGGTGAAGCCCGACGCCGTGACCATGAAGGTGATCAGCGCCGCCTCGCGCTCGCGTGCCTCGCCCATGGCCACGCTCAGGCCGTTCATGATCGAACCGAACAGCGCCAGGGCGGCGATCGACAGCACCAGCTCCTTGGGCAGGGCGCCGAACAGCGCCGCCAGGGTCGCGCCGAAGGTGCCGGCGATACCGTAGAAGATCCCGCACCAGACCGCTGCCGTGTAGCGCTTGGCCGGGTCTTCATGGGCATGCGGCCCGGTGCAGATCGCCGCGCTGATCGCCGCCAGGTTGATCCCGTGGGAGCCGAACGGCGCCAGCAGCAGCGAGGCGAACCCGGTGGCCGAGATCAGCGGCGAGGCCGGCACCTGGTAGCCGTCGGCGCGCAGCACGGCGACGCCGGGCATGTTCTGCGAAGTCATGGCCACCACGAACAGCGGGATGCCGATGCTGATGGTCGCCGCCAGCGAGAAGCTCGGCGTGGTCCACACCGGGGTGGCGATCTCCAGCTGGAAGCCGCTGAAGTCCAGCAGCCCCAGGGCGCCGGACAATGCCGTGCCGACCAGCAACGCGGCCAGCACGCAGTAGCGCGGTGACAGGCGCTTGACCAGCAGGTAGCTGAAGAACATCCCCAGCACCAACACCGTGCGGTGCTGGGCGGCGACGAAGATCTCGCTGCCGATCTTGAACAGGATCCCGGCCAGCAGGGCCGAGGCGAGCGAAGCGGGGATGCGCCGCACCAGGCGCTCGAAGCTGCCGGTCAGGCCGCACACCAGCACCAGCACGGCGCAGGTGATATAGGCACCGATGGCCTCGCCGTAGCTGACGCCACCGAGGCTGGTGATCAGCAGCGCCGCGCCGGGTGTCGACCAGGCCACGGTGACCGGGGTACGGTAGCGCAGCGACAGGCCGATGCTGCACACCGCCATGCCGATCGACAGGGCCCAGATCCACGACGAGATCTGCGCGCTGGTCAGGCCGGCGGCCTGGCCGGCCTGGAACATCAGCACCAGCGAGCTGGTATAGCCGGTGAGCATGGCGATGAAGCCGGCGACGACCGCCGACGGGGAGCTGTCCGCCAGCGGCCGCAGGCGCGCGGAGGTGGCATCGGTCATGGGGAATTCCTTGTGCAGGTGTAAGCAGTTTTTTCAGGCTACCGTGCAATGGCGTGATCCTTGCCATACAGCAGGCATTGCATTTAGCCGTACAGTCGCCAACTATGGGGTATTACTGCGCAACTGCGTGAAAGGGGAGGGGCGATGTACAAGGTGTATGGGGATTACCAGTCGGGCAACTGCTACAAGGTCAAGCTGATGCTGAGCCTGCTCGACCGCCCGTATGAGTGGCACCCGGTGGATATTCTCAAGGGCGAAACCGAAACGCCCGAGTTCCTGGCCATGAACCCCAACGGCAAGGTGCCGGTGCTCAAGCTCGAGGACGGCACCTGCCTGTGGGAGTCCAACGCGATTCTCAACTACCTGGCCGATGGCAGCGAGTTCCTGCCCAGCGAACCACGCCTGCGTACCCAGGTGCTGCAATGGCAGTTCTTCGAGCAGTACAGCCACGAGCCGTACATTGCCGTGGCGCGTTTCATCCAGTTCTACCTGGGGCTGCCGCAGGACCGGCTGGAGGAATACAAGGGGCTGCACAAGGGCGGCTACAAGGCGCTAAAGGTGATGAACAAGCAGCTGGAAATGACGCCCTACCTGGTCGGCGAGCAGTACTCGATTGCCGATGTGGCGTTGTACGCCTATACCCATGTGGCGCATCAAGGGGGCTTTGACCTGACCGAATATCCGGCGGTGAAAGCCTGGCTGGCGCGGGTGGCCAGCCATCCACGGCATGTGCCGATGGTGGATTGACTCGCTGCTGCCCCACCCCTGTAGGAGCGGCCTTGTGCCGCGAAAGGGCTGCGCAGCAGCCCCTCGGTCTCAGCGTCGACGCATCAATCGCCGGGGCCGCTTTGCGGCCCTTTCGCGGCACAAGGCCGCTCCTACAGTGTGGGGCGTGCGTGCGGGTCAGACCGCCGCGAAGCGTTTGTCCAGATAGGCAATGATGTCCTTGGATTCATACATCCAGGTCACCTTGCCGTCCTCCTCGATCCGCAGGCACGGCACTTTCACCCGGCCGCCGCCTTCGAGCAGCGCCTGGCGGTGCTGGGCGTCGTTCTTGGCATCGCGCAGTGCCACCGGCACGTTCAGGCGGTGCAGGGTGCGGCGGGTCTTCACGCAGAACGGGCAGGCATGGAACTGGTACAGCGCCAGACCCTTGGCCTGCTGCTCGACCTGGGCCTGGGCCGCGGCATCGCGCTGCTTTTTCGCCGGGCGGCTGATCCAGTCGCCGAACACGATTAGCTGGCCGAGGCCGACCCGCAGGGCTTTGACGATCATGGGCAACTCCTGAAATGAAAAAGCCGACCCATGGGGTCGGCTCGGGATACAGGCCGATCACTTGATCAGGCTGAGGAACTCGCTGCGGGTGGAGGCGTTGTCGCGGAACTCGCCGAGCATCACCGAGGTGAGCATGGTCGAGTTCTGCTTTTCGACACCGCGCATCATCATGCACATGTGCTTGGCTTCGATGACCACCGCCACGCCCGCGGCGCCAGTTACCTGCTGCACGGCCTCGGCGATCTGGCGGCTGAGGTTTTCCTGGATCTGCAGGCGACGGGCGTACATGTCGACGATCCGCGCCACCTTGGACAGGCCCAGCACCTTGCCCTTGGGCAGGTAAGCCACGTGGGCCTTGCCGATGAACGGCAGCATGTGGTGTTCGCACATCGAGTACAGCTCGATATCCCGGACTAGCACCATTTCGCTGTTGTCGGAGGTGAACAGCGCGCCGTTGGTGACTTCTTCCAGGGTTTGCTCATAACCGCGGCAAAGGTACTTCATGGCCTTTGCGGCCCGCTTGGGCGTGTCGAGCAGGCCCTCGCGGGAGACGTCCTCGCCGATCTGGCTGAGAATCGCGGTGTAGTTCTGTTCCAGGGACATGGATCTACCTGTGGGATTTTTCGCAAAGACGAAGGGTACGGCGGCGACGGCGGCGCTGCAAGCGCGATGTCACTCGTCGCGCCCTTCGAGCATGGTTCGCTTGAGCATCACGTACACCGCGCCGGTGCCGCCGTGGCGGGCCTGGCACGAGGCAAAACCGAGCACTTGCGGGTGCTGGCGCAGCCAGGTGTTGACGTGGCTCTTGATCATCGGGCGCTTGCCGTCCAGGCGCGCGGCCTTGCCGTGGGTGACGCGCACGCAGCGCACTTCGAGCTTGGTCGCCTCGGCGATGAAGGCCCACAGCGTCTCGCGGGCCTTCTCGACGCTCATGCCGTGCAGGTCGAGGCTGCCCTCGAAGGCAATCTGGCCGAGCTTGAGCTTGCGGATCTGGGTTTCCTGGACGCCGTCACGGCGCCACATCAGTTCATCCTCGGCGCCGACGTCGATGACGAACTGGTCGGACAGGCCGTCGATCACCAACGCCTGGTCGCTGCGGATGGTCGCCGCCTGGCGCAGGCCGGCCAGCTGCTTGCGGTCGGCCTTGGGTTTGCCGACTTCGGCGCGGTCGTGCTTGATCGGCTTGACGCCCTGCACTTGGCTGCGGAAGAGGGAAAAATCGTCGTCTTGCATGGTGCCTCCACGTGGGCGGCGTAGTTTACGCGACTGCGCGTCGGCGTGAAGCCCTGAGCTGCGCGCGGTTTGTGTAGGAGCGGCCTCGTGCCGCGAAAGGGCCGCAAAGCGGCCCCGGCGATCCATGCATCGAAGCGAAAATCCTGGGGCTGCTTTGCAGCCCTTTCCGGCCGGTCCGACGCCTCGGCAAGGCCGCTCCTACAGGGGGGCGGTATAAATCTGTCAGTCGTGCTTCTTCATCAGGTGCGGCGACAGGTTCAGCTCGCGCCCTCGGCGCAGGCGGATGCGGCTGCGTCGCCAGACGCGCACGCCGATCCACAACAGCAACAACCCGACCACGACGAGAATCGCCGACAGCGGGCGGTTGGCATTGAGCTCGGCGAGCGCTGCGTAATTGCCCAGCAGGCCGGCGAAACCGGCCATGGCGAGCAAAATGCCCAGGGTGGCCAGCAGCACCGAGAAAGCGGCGGAAACCCGCGCGCCCCAGTTGCTCGGCTCGCGCTGGCGCAGGCGCTTGGCATCGAAACTGCCTTTGAGCTTCATTCGAATTCCTCAGGATCTGGTAGAGCTGATCCGGATTTCGACCTGCGGGTCACCTCGGGGTTCCGCCCGTCCGCCGGGCGGTCGTGGCTCAGACCAGGCTGGCGGTGGGGGCGACGCAGGCGAAGTTGTCGGCCATCACGGCCATCTCGCACTGGTGGATCTGCGCGGCGGGGATCACGGTGTCCTTCAGGGCCAGGTCGCGGGTCGCCGAGGCGTCTTCCACCAGGGTGCAGCGATAACCATAGTCCTTGGCGCGGCGTACGGTGGTGCTGACGCTGGAGTGGCTCATGAAACCGCAGACGATCAGGTCCAGCGGGCCGAAGGCCTGCAGCGTCTCGTGCAGCTTGGTGTTCTTGAAGGCGTTGGGCATGCGCTTGTCGATGATGGTTTCACCGGCCAGTGGCTCCAGGCCCGGGATGAACTCGCCGGCCGGCCCCTGGGGGTCGAAGCGACCGCCGACGGTGCCGAGGTGGCGCACGTGGATGATCGGGCGACCGGCCTTGCGGGCGGCATCGAGCAACCTGGCAATGTTCGCCACGGCCTCGTCCATGCCCGACAGCGCCAGCGGACCGCTCAGGTATTCCTTCTGCGCGTCGATGACGATCAGGCTGGCTTGGCCCAGCTTCGCCGGCGGGTAGTCGCGGCCAGTGAGGCGGAACATCGTGGTTGGAACGGACATCAAGGGCTCCTTGGGTAGGGCTTTTGTACGCCTATTCTCCCTTGCCTTGACGCCAATGTGAATGGTTGACAGCGCAGACAGCGTGGTTGCTGGCTTGTGGCTATCGGTTTGGCTATCAGAGGAAACAAATGTGCGGTGTGGGCTGTTAGACTTTTGTCCTGTCTGAAAAGGAGTACCCCGTGATCACATCCCGCCTGCGCACCCTGCGCGACCATATCCGCTGGGCGGTCAGCCGCTTCCATGAGCATGAACTGTTCTTCGGCCACGGTGCCGACAACGCCTGGGACGAAGCTCGCCTGCTGGTGCTCGGCGCGGTGCACCTGCCCTGGGAGGTAGCCGACAGCTACCTGGACTGCGCGCTCGAGGATGACGAAACGGTACGCCTGCAGCACCTGCTCAAGCGCCGTATCGAAGAACGCGTGCCCACCGCCTACCTGCTGGGCGAGGCCTGGTTCTGCGGCATGTCGTTCATCGTCGACGAGCGGGTGCTGGTGCCGCGCTCGCCCATCGGCGAGTTGATCGAGAAACGCTTCGAGCCGTGGCTGGCCGGCGAGCCTGCGCGCATCCTCGACCTGTGCACCGGCTCAGGCTGCATCGGCATTGTCGCCGCCGAGGTGTTCCAGGATGCCGAGGTAGTGCTGGCCGACCTGTCCTTCGACGCGCTGGAGGTGGCCAACCAGAACATCGAGCGCCATGGCCTCGATGAGCGGGTGTACACCGTGCAGGGCGATGGTTTCGCTGGCCTGCCGGGGCAGCGCTTCGACCTGATCCTGTCCAACCCGCCGTATGTCGACGCCGAGGATTTCGGCGACATGCCGGCCGAGTACCATCACGAGCCCGAGCTGGGCCTGGCCTGCGGCAACGATGGCCTGGACCTGGTGCGGCGCATGCTGGCCGAGGCGGCCGACCACTTGACCGACAAGGGCCTGATGATCGTCGAGGTGGGCAACAGCCAGGTGCATGTCGAGTCGCTCTATCCCGAGGTGGACTTCGCCTGGCTGGAGTTCGAGCGCGGTGGCCACGGGGTGTTCATGCTGACCGCCGAGCAGTGCCGGCAGCATCAGGAGCTGTTCAAGGCGCGGGTCTGAAGGATTCACACCGCCCCCTGCTGTAGGAGCGGCCTTGCCGAGGCGTCGGACCGGCCGGAAAGGGCTGCGTAGCGGCCCCAGGATATCAGTGTTGATGCAAAGATCGCCGGGGCCGCTTTGCGGCCCTTTCGCGGCACGAGGCCGCTCCTACACGGATCGCGTAGGGCAGGTCAGCGGGTGGCGATCCAGATCAGCAACCCGGCCTGGAACACCGCGAACGCCACCAGGCAGGTGATGGTGAAGCGCAGGCCGCTGTCCTCGCGACGGTACTTGGCCACCCGCTCGTCACGCTCGCGCAGCTGGGCTTCCTTCTCCATCAGGTTCTGCTCGGCCTGCTGCAGCATGCCGGCGGCCTCGAGGTTGTCCACGCGCTGCACCTTCTCGGTGTTCCAGCCGCCCTTGAGCTGGCCCACCGGCGTCTCCACCACGCGCCCCTTGAGCAACTGGCCGTCGGTGTACTCCACCGCCAGGCCGACGCTGCCCAACACATGGTCGCGGCGCAGGCGGGTGTCTTCGTTCAGGGCGTCCTTGTTCGGCAGGCTCATGCCCTCGACCCGGTAGTGCGAGCAACGCTGCTGCAGCCACTGCACCGCCTGCGCCAGCAGGTAGCGGCCAAGGCCACGGTTCAGCGGTTCCAGCTGCAGACCGGCCGGGTCGCCGATACGCACCGTGCGCGCTTCGTGGTCGACGCGGATATCCAGCTGGTTCTGTTCCTTGCGCACCTTCTGCCCCGGCAGGCGGATTTCCATGCGCAGCAGGCTGTGGGCCTTGTCGTGGCGCTCGGCGTAGCCGAACTGGACGAAACGCAGCGGGCGGGCGCCGCTGTTGCGGTCGGTCGGCAGCGGCGCCAGGCGCAGCAACTGGAAATGCTCGGCGGCAAGGTCTGCCCAGGGCAGCGGGGCGCTTTCCGGGGCTTGTTCTTCGGTCGCCTCGGCGGCGGGGGCATCGGTCATCAGGGAATCCTCAGGTGCACGGCGGCCGGGTGCCGGTACCTGCAAGGACATCGCAGATGTGGGCTTGCCCGCGATCGGGGCGCGCATGCCCCCGGATCACTGCCTTCTTAGCCGCGTTATCGGCAGGCCGGGCCAATACCTGAGGGCGCTTTCAGGCCTGCGGCAGCCCGTGGATGAACAGGACGATGCGCTCCCCCAGCTCACGGGCCAGCGGCAGCTCGGGATTGCGGTAGCTGTCACGCTGCTGGCCCATCTCCCGGGGGCTGATGCGCAGCATGTGGTTCATGCCGTCGATCAGCGCCAGCTGGGCGTCGGGCTTGGCGGCCTTGAGGCGCTCGGCGTCGGCCACCTCCACCTGGATGTCGTTGCGGCCCTGGACGATCAGCGCGGGCACCGTGAGCCGGGCGAATGCGGCCGCCGGGTCCTGGTGCAGCAGGGTGATCAGATACGGCTGCACGCTGGGGCGAAATACCTGGCGCAGCGGGGCGGGCACGTCGAGGCTGGTCTGCCCGGCCTGCAACCGGTCGATCAGTGCCACGCCACCGGCCAGTTGCGCCGGAGGCAGGCGCTGGGCCAGTTGTTCACGCAGCACGTCGGCCACCGGCCGGCCGCTGCCGGCCAGGGTGATCACCGCGCTGGCGCCGGCCTGCTCGGCGGCCAGGCTGGCGATCAGCGCGCCTTCGCTGTGGCCGACCAGGATCAGCGGACCGAAGCGCGGGTCCTGGCGCAACGCGCGCCCCCAGGCCACCACGTCGGCGACATAGCGTTCGACGCTGAGGTCGCGTTCGTCGGGGGTGGCCGGCTGGCTGGCGGCCACGCCGCGCTTGTCGAAGCGCACGCTGGCGATGTGCTCGCCGGCCAGCAGCAGGGCCAGGCGCTTGAGGTTGTCGATGCGTCCGGAGGCAGGGTTGTTGCCATCGCGGTCGGTAGGGCCGGAGCCGGCGATGATCAGCACCACCGGTGGCGGGGTGGTTTGCTGGGGCAGCAGCAGGCTGCCGTGCAGCACGCCCTGGCCGGTGTCCAGGTCGATGGGGCGTTGCAGTACGGTGGGCGCGGCCTGGGCGAGGCTGGCGCAGAACAGCAGGAGCAGGGCGGCGAGGCGCGACTTCATGGAGGGGTACTACATGGCTAGGTGTCATTGAGACATTGCAGCGCGATGAAGGTTCGCATGGCTCGCTTGCCGTGCCGGCCTCTTCGCGGGTAAACCCGCTCCCACAGTGAGATGGGCCGGCCTGTGGGAGCAACTGTCTTGCTCAATTTTTAGAATCTGGCGCGATCCCTGTGGGAGCGGGTTTACCCGCGAAGAGGCCGGCATGGGCAACCCATCCTGTAGCGTTTTCCGTATACTGCCGCTTTCGATCACCTCAGGCAGATTCGCGGAGCGTCCATGTCCGGCAATACCTACGGCAAGCTGTTCACTGTCACCACCGCTGGCGAGAGCCATGGCCCGGCGTTGGTCGCCATTGTCGACGGCTGCCCGCCAGGCCTGGAAATCTCCCTCGCCGACCTGCAGCACGACCTCGATCGGCGCAAGCCCGGCACCAGCCGGCACACCACCCAGCGCCAGGAGCCGGATGAAGTGGAGATCCTCTCCGGCGTGTTCGAAGGGCGTACCACCGGCTGCTCGATCGGCCTCTTGATCCGCAACACCGACCAGAAGTCCAAGGACTATTCGGCGATCAAGGACCTGTTCCGCCCGGCCCACGCCGACTACACCTACCACCACAAGTACGGCATCCGCGACTACCGCGGCGGTGGCCGCAGCTCGGCGCGCGAGACCGCCATGCGCGTGGCGGCCGGCGCCATCGCCAAGAAGTACCTGGCCACCCAGGGCATCCGCGTGCGCGGCTACATGAGCCAGCTCGGCCCGATCGAGATCCCGTTCAAGACCTGGGACTCGGTCGAGCACAACGCCTTCTTCAGCCCCGACCCGGACAAGGTGCCGGAGCTCGAGGCTTACATGGACCAGCTGCGCCGCGACCAGGACTCGGTGGGGGCGAAGATCACCGTGGTCGCCGAAGGCGTGATGCCGGGCCTGGGCGAGCCGATCTTCGACCGCCTCGACGCCGAGCTTGCCCATGCGCTGATGAGCATCAACGCGGTCAAGGGCGTGGAAATCGGCGCCGGCTTTGCCAGCGTCGCCCAGCGTGGCACCGAGCACCGTGACGAACTGACCCCCGAGGGCTTCCTCAGCAACAATGCCGGCGGCATCCTCGGCGGTATCTCTTCGGGCCAGCCGATCGTCGCTCACCTGGCGCTCAAGCCGACCTCGAGCATCACCACCCCGGGCCGTTCGATCGACGTCGACGGCAACCCGGTCGAGGTGATCACCAAGGGCCGTCACGACCCGTGCGTCGGCATCCGCGCCACGCCGATCGCCGAGGCGATGATGGCCATCGCCTTGATGGACCACCTGCTGCGCCACCGGGCGCAGAATGCCGACGTGAAAGTGGGCACCCCGGTACTGGGCCAGCTCTGACTTAGCCAGGGTCGGCCTCTTCGCGGGTAAACCCGCTCCCACAGGGATCTCCAATGCTGCGAGATCCCTGTGGGAGCGGGTTTACCCGCGAAGAGGCCGGTGCAGGCTCATACAAGGCCCATCCCATGCCCCCGATCCCTTACTGGCGCCTCTCCAGCTTCTACCTCTTCTACTTCGCCCTGCTCGGCTCCACCGCGCCGTTCCTGGCCCTGTACTTCGACCACCTGGGCTTCTCCCCGGCACGCATCGGCGAGCTGGTGGCCATCCCCATGCTGATGCGCTGCGTCGCACCCAACCTGTGGGGCTGGCTGGGCGACCGCAGTGGCCAGCGCCTGCTGATCGTGCGTCTGGGCGCGCTGTCGACCCTGGCGACCTTTTCGCTGATCTTCTTCGGCAACAGCTATGCCTGGCTGGCGATGGTCATGGCCCTGCACGCGTTCTTCTGGCACGCGGTGCTGCCGCAGTTCGAGGTGATCACCCTGGCCCACCTGCATGGCCAGACCGCGCGCTACAGCCAGGTGCGACTGTGGGGCTCGATCGGCTTCATCCTCGCCGTGGTCGGTCTTGGGCGCCTGTTCGAATGGCTGAGCCTGGACATCTACCCGGTGGCACTGGTGGCGATCATGGCCGGGATCGTCGCCGCCAGCCTCTGGGTGCCCAACGCGCAACCGGTGGAACAGGCCGAGCGGCGCGGGGCAGGGGGCTTTCTCGCGCAGGTGCGGGCGCCCGGCGTGCTGGCCTTCTATGTGTGCGTGGCCCTCATGCAGCTCAGCCACGGGCCGTACTACACCTTCCTCACCCTGCACCTGGAGCACCTGGGCTACAGCCGTGGTGCCATCGGTCTGCTGTGGGCGCTGGGGGTGGTGGCCGAGGTGCTGGTGTTCATGGGCATGAGCCGGATTTTCGCCCGTTTTTCCGTGCGCAAGGTGCTGCTGGCGAGTTTCCTGCTGGCCGCCGTGCGCTGGCTGTTGCTGGGCAACCTGGCCGATATCCCGGCGGCGCTGGTGTTCGCCCAGGTGCTGCACGCGGCCACGTTCGGCTGTTTCCACGCCGCGGCCATTGCCTTTGTCGGGGCCAGTTTCGGCGCCCGTCAGCAGGGCCAGGGCCAGGCGCTGTACGCGGCGCTCTCGGGCACCGGCGGCGCGCTGGGCGCCTTGTACTCGGGTTACAGCTGGAAACTGCTGGGCCCGCACTTCACCTTTGGTATGGCCAGCGTCGCGGCACTCGCGGCAGCCGTTATCATAGCCTTCCGACTCAAAGACAGCAGGAACCACCCCTGATGAGCATCCTCAGCGTATTCGACCCGTCCAGCCCGGAACTGCCGCACAAGGTGCTGACCCACCACGACGACATTGCCGCGACCCTGGCTGAGCAGGGCGTGCGCTTCGGCCGCTGGCAGTCCGGTGCGCGCCTGCGTCCGGGCAGCAGCCAGGAAGAAGTGGTCGCGGCGTGCGGTGAGCCGCTCGACCAGCTGATGACCGCCCATGGCAGCGTGGTGTTCGGTGTGCTCAGCCGCGATGGCGTCGACCCAAGCCAGGTCGACCTGCGCGACGAGCATGTGCATGAGGGCGAGGAAGTGTTCGCGCTGATCAGCGGGCGCGGGCAGGTCAGCCTGCGTTTGGGAGACGCGGTGTACGCCGTGTTGTGCGAGAAGGACGATGTGCTGGTGGTGCCCGCCGGTACACGGCGCTGGCTGGACCTGGGCGACACCCCGTTCTGCCTGGCCCTGCGCCTGTTCGCCAGCGAGCAGGCGGTGCAGCCGCGGTTCACCGGTGATGGAACAGCCCGGCAATTTGCCGGGCTCGACGAACTCTGAAAGGGTCGGGTCGCGCAATCAGCGGTAGGTCGGCAGGGCGAAGCGTTGCTGGCTCTGCAGCATCGAGATCACCGGCAGCTCGCTCGGCTGCCCGGCCAGGTCGCGGCGGATGGCGCTGATCGCCCAGGACAGTTGCTCGGCGCTGTGCAGCTGCGCATAGGTCAGCACGCGGCGGGTGACGATGCCGTCGCTGGCGCGCAGGGTCAGCAGGACACCGCCGTCCGGACGCGGCTGGGTGGTGACCTGGTAGGCGGCGAAGACCGAGGCGAATTTTTCCTGGATGAGGTCCATATCAACTCCTGACTGTTGTACTGGCAGACTTGAGTTGATGATTGCAGCGGCCGTGCCAGCCTTTGCTCAAGAAAAAAACCTTTAAAATCAATTACTTAAATTTGTTTTTATAAGGTTGCGCATTGCAATTTGCACGCCCGTGCATTTTGCACAGTGCATTTTGCACGGTCATAGCCTGGCTCTCTGCCGCCGATAGAATCTGAACCCTGGACCGCTCGCCGCTGCCTGATGGACACTTGGGCCATTGCCAGATGCCAGGAGGTTCCCGATGTCCGATCACCAGCCCGCCACCATGACCGCCGAAGAAACCGCGGCCTTCGCCGAGGAGGTCTTCGAGCGCGCCCGCCGCGGCGACGCGAACATGCTCGGTCGCCTGCTCGACGGTGGCCTGCCCGCCGACCTGCGCAACCACAAGGGCGACACCTTGCTGATGCTGGCCAGTTACCACGGCCACCACGACGCCGTGCGAGTGCTGCTGGCCCATGGCGCCGACGCACTGATCGCCAATGACAACGGCCAGTTGCCCATGGCCGGCGCCGCTTTCAAGGGCGACCTGGCGATGATCCGCCTGCTGCTCGAGCACGGCGTGCCGGTGGATGCCGCCGCCGCGGACGGCCGCACCGCGCTGATGCTGGCGGCGATGTTCAACCGCCTGGAGATCATCGACTACCTGCTGGCCCAGGGGGCCGATCCGGCACGGCGTGACGCGGCCGGCGCCACCGCGCTGACGGCTGCGCGGACCATGGGCGCGGTGGACGCCGCCGCACGCCTGGAGGCGAAGGCCGGCTAACCCTTCGGGGGCGTTTGCGGCTATCCTTGGCGCCTTTCACGCCAACCCGCAGGGCCCCCCATGAAAGACCAGTTGCTCGAACTCATCCGCCTCATCGGCGCCGGCTGCATGCGCGATGAGGAGATCGAGCGCATCGCCGCCGAGGCCGCCCAGGCCTACGCCGACCCCGCCGCCTTCCTCGCCGCCAACCCGGACATCAACTACGACGACAGCTTCCCGTTCCCGCTGGGCGAATGGGTGGTGGTCGGCAGCCTGCCCGATACCGTGCTGTTCCAGGCCGACAGCTACCAGGACCTGTTCAAGCAGATCAGCGACTCGTTCGACAAGAGCGTGCCGTTCACCCTCAAGTCCAAGCAGCTGGCGCGCACCGAGGCGCTGACCGCGCTCAACCGCATCCAGGTGCAGATGGGCGCGCTGAACAAGGAAGCCGGGGGCTACGTGCTGCTGAACTTCAGCCAGCTGCTCGATGACGAGCTGCAGATGGTGATGGTGGGGCAGAATGACCTGGCCCGTGTGCTGGAGTTGGGCGAGGCCGTAGGCATCAAGGTGGAGCCGGCGCTGGAGGCGCTGAAGGTGGCGGTGCACGTCTAAGCAACGATTCCCCCTGTAGGAGCGGCCTTGTGCCGCGAAAGGGCTGCGAAGCAGCCCCGGGATTTCAGCGTCAATACAATGATCGCGGGGCCGCTTTGCGGCCCTTTCGCGGCACAAGGCCGCTCCTACAGGGATTGCGCATTGGCCTTTCAGCCCAACGCGGTATCAAGAAACATCATCACCGCGAACCCGCCCATCAGCCCCAGCGTCGCCGCAGTCTGGTGCCCATTGCGATGGGTCTCCGGAATCACCTCGTGGGATACCACGAAGATCATCGCTCCCGCCGCCAGGCCCATGCTGATCGGGTAGGCCAGGGCGAAGCCGGTGGAAATGCCCAGGCCGATCACCGCGCCCAGCGGCTCCATCAGGCCCGAACCGATCGCCACCATCATCGCCTTGAAGTTCGACAGCCCCGTGGCGCGCAGGGCCAGGGCCACGGCCAGGCCTTCGGGGATGTCCTGGATGGCGATGGCGCTGGTCAGCGGCAGGCCGATGTTCATGTCGCCGTTGGCGAAGCTCACACCGATGGCCATGCCCTCGGGCAGGTTGTGCAGGGTGATGGCCAGCACGAACAGCCACACCCGGCTGACCCGCTCGGCCTGCGGGCCACAAGGGCCGGTGCTTTCATGCTCGTGCGGGGTGAAGCGGTCCAGGCCGAGCATCAGTAGCACCCCGAGGCCCATGCCCAGGACCACGGTGAAGGCCGCCGCCGGGCCGTTGCCGGTGATTTCGCGGGCGGCGTCCAGGCCCGGCAGGATCAGCGAGAACGAACTGGCGGCGAGCATCATGCCGGCGGCAAAGCCCAGCATCACATCCTGGGTGCGGGCGTTGACGTCGCGCAGGATCACCGCGAGCACCGCGCCCAGGGCGGTGGCGCCGAAGCCCGACAGCCCACCGAGCAGGGCCAGGTGCAGGTTGTCGGCGTGGTCACCGTTGACCGCGTTCCACAGGCTCGCCAGCAACAGCGCGGCGACGGCCAGCAGGCTCAGGGCCAGGCCGGCGCTGAGCCAGGGCGTGGCCAGGGCCTGTTGCCGCCAGGCGCTGAACATTGAGTCGGGGACGGCACTTTGGGTGTGGGCAGGGGGCATGCGAACCTCGGGGCAGTGAATGACAGCAGTCTATCCACTGACCCGTACGCCCGGCCAAGGATTCCCTTCTATCGGGGCCATAGCCAGCTATGCTCTTGAACACATTTACCGTGCGGGAGCGGCGCCATGGGGTCCACCTTCAACAGCCTGGTCGGTCTGATCATCCTGGCCCTGGATATCTGGGCCATTCTCAATGTGCTCAAGAGCGGCGCCGAGGTCGGCAGCAAGGTGCTGTGGATCCTGCTGATCCTGCTGCTGCCGGTGCTGGGGCTGATCATCTGGGCAATCGCCGGGCCGCGGGGCAATGTGCGGATCTGACTATGGGGACATGGCACCGGCTTTGCCTGTTGATTCAGTTGAGTCAACCGGAACGGCGTGGGAGCGGGCTTGCCCCGCGATGCGGTGTTGGGCACCGGCTTCGCCGGTGATCGCGGGGCAAGCCCGCTCCTACAGGTTATGTAAGCGATAGTTGCTCTCGACAAAATTTTCACACTCGATTTTTGAAAATCCGCGCCGCACAATGCGGCCTTGGTCTCACCTCGCCCTCGAGGGCCCGACCACCAGGCTGTTGGCGACTTCGCCTTCCCGCAAACCGCAATCCTAGGACCTCTCCATTCATGGCTAACACGGACGCCTTGAAGCAACAGGGCGTGCGAGGCTCGTTCTCGCCGACCCTGAAATCCCACCTGGCCTACACGTTGCTCAGTGGCCTGGTGATCATGCTGATGCTCAGCCTGGTGCGCCTGGCGCTGCTGGTCTACAACAGCGACATGATCGGCGACACGCCGAACTCGACCGTCGCCGAGGGCTTCCTCAACGGCCTGCGCTTCGACCTGCGGGTGGTGGTGTACATCAGCATCCCGTTGCTGCTGGCGCTGCTCAGCCCCTGGCTGATGGCCCGCCGTGGCTTCTTCCGCTTCTGGCTGACCATTGCCTCGAGCGTGGTGATGTTCCTCGGCCTGATGGAGATGGACTTCTACCGCGAGTTCCACCAGCGCCTGAACGGCCTGGTGTTCCAGTACATCAAGGAAGACCCCAAGACCGTCATGAGCATGCTCTGGTACGGTTTCCCGGTGGTCCGCTACCTGCTGGCCTGGCTGGTCGGCACCTGGCTGCTGAGCCTGCTGTTCAAGGGCATCGATCGCCTGACCCGTGGCGAGCAAAACGTCCAGCCCGCCAGCAGCCGCAAGCTCGCGCCGTGGTATGGCCGCCTGGCAGTGTTCATGGTCGTACTGCTGGTGGCCGTGGTCGCCGCCCGTGGCACCCTGCGCCAGGGCCCGCCGATGCGCTGGGGCGACGCCTTCACCACCGATTCGAACTTCGTCAACCAGCTGGGCCTGAACGGCACGCTGACCCTGATCGACGCCGCCAAGAGCCGCTTCGGCGAGGACCGCGCCAACATCTGGAAGCCGGTACTCGAGCAGCCGCTGGCCACCCAGACCGTGCGCGAGCAGCTGCTGACCGCCAACGACACCCTGGTCGATGCCGACGAGGCCGCGATCCGTCGCGACTTCGTGCCGCCCGTGGCGAACACGCTGCCGGTCAAGAACGTGGTGGTCATCCTCATGGAAAGCTTCGCCGGCCACTCGGTGGGCGCCCTGGGCAGTCCGAACAACATCACCCCGTACTTCGACAAGCTGGCCAAGGAAGGTCTGCTGTTCGACCGCTTCTTCTCCAACGGCACCCACACCCACCAGGGCATGTTCGCCACCATGGCCTGCTTCCCCAACCTGCCGGGCTTCGAGTACCTGATGCAGACCCCGGAAGGCGGCCACAAGCTGTCCGGCCTGCCGGCGCTGCTCAGTGCCCGCGACTATGACGATGTCTACGTCTACAACGGTGACTTCGCCTGGGACAACCAATCCGGGTTCTTCGGCAACCAGGGCATGACCACCTTCATCGGCCGCAACGACTTCGTCGACCCGGTGTTCTCCGACCCGACCTGGGGCGTGTCCGACCAGGACATGTTCAATCGCGGCAACGAAGAGCTGGCCAAGCACGACGGCAAGAAGCCGATCTACGCGCTGCTGCAGACCCTCTCCAACCACACGCCGTATGCCTTGCCCAAGGACCTGCCGGTGGAGAAGGTCACCGGCCAAGGGCGCCTGGACGAGCACCTGACCGCCATGCGCTATTCCGACTGGGCGCTGGGCCAGTTCTTCGAGAAGGCCCGCAAGGAGCCGTACTTCAAGGACACCCTGTTCGTCATCGTCGGCGACCATGGCTTCGGCAACCACCAGCAGGTCACCGAGCTGGACCTGGGCCGCTTCAACGTGCCGCTGTTGCTGATTGCCCCGGGCATCCAGGAGAAGTTCGGCGCGGTCAACCACACCGTGGGTACCCAGGTGGACATCGTGCCGACCATCATGGGCCGCCTGGGTGGCCAGGCCCGCCACCAGTGCTGGGGCCGCGACCTGCTCAACCTGCCTGAGGGCGACCAGGGCGTGGGCATGATCAAACCGTCGGGCAGCGAGCAGATCGTCGGCCTGGTGCAGGGCGATCGCATCCTCATCGAGTCCAAGGACATGACCCCGCGGATGTACCGTTACCAGCTGGGCCGTGAGTTCAAGGCCGAACTGATCGAAAGCCCCGACCAGCCGGAAATGCTCAAGAAGCTCGAGGCCTATATCCAGACCGCGACCAAGAGCCTGCTGGACAACACCGCCGGTGTCGTCCACGGCACGCCGAAGTAAGGCCGCCGCCTGCCCCATGAAGCCCGCCCTGAACCGGCGGGCTTTTTTCATGCGGTTTCATGTATGCGGCTGAACATTCATCCCTGCACCATGGTCAAGTGAGTACGCCGTTCCATTCACCGTTGCGCCAGCGAGGGCTGATCGATGAAAGCATGGGAAGTCAGCTTTGCAGACCAGAAAGGCGAGCCGCAAACGCTGTTGCTCAATGCCGAGCAGCGCCCCAGCGAGGAAGATGCCGCACGCGCCATCCGTTCGCGCCTGTTCCCGCTCATGGACGAACTGGACCTCAACGACTTCCAGGACCGCAGCTTTTCCCCCACGGCGCGCTGGCTCAAGGAACAGAGCGGCGTGACCATCACCACCATTCGCGAAGCGCCCTGAACCGGGTGTCTCTGGCGTAGCGCTGTCTCAGGCGCTACGCTCAAGTCAGGCGCCGGCCTTCTCTGCGGGCCGCCGCCGTTTTCATCGCGTCTTGCAATCCGCTCGTATTGTCAGGCATTCCTTGTGTGCCAGGCAGGTGCGTTGTGCACGGAAAGTCTATCCATTGCTTTGCAGGAGGACGTTTCATGAGCAGCCAGAACGACGACATCAGCAGCAGTGTCCTGCGCCAGATGAAAGCTGGCGGTTTTGATTTCACCCGCATCCATCCCATCGAGTTCTACGCCGTGTTTCCCAGCGAGGCGGGTGCACGCCGGGCAGCGGGGCAGTTTCGTGGCGAATCGCTCAACGCCCAGGTGAGCGAGCGCGACGACGGCGCCTGGCACCTGGAGTTGAGCAAGGTGATGTACGCCACCCATGGCGGTATCGGCGCCTTCGAACAGGCCTTTGAACAGGTCGTCTCGCCCTACGGCGGCGAAGTCGAGGGTTGGGGCGTCAAGCAGGAAAGGCCGATCGCCTAGACCCGCAAGGGCATCAGTGCGCTTTGCGCCCCGCCATATGCTTCAGGTATGCCAGCACGGCATCGAGCGCCGGTTCATCCAGCACCTGGGTGGAAAACCCGGGCATCTTCGCCTGCGGCCAGTGCCGCAGGCTCTGCGGGTCGCGAATGTACTGGCGCAGGTAGGCCGGTTGAAAGTACTCGGTGGGGTTGTGCGGCAGGTTCAGGTCCGGGCCCAGGTGCGCGTCGCCGGCGCCATTGAGGCGATGACAGGCCAGGCAGTTCTGCTGGAACAGGGCAAAACCCTGGCGCACCGGGTCGTTCTCGGCCACGGCCGGGTCGGGCAGCAGGGCGGGGAAGCGCGTCTCGACCGGGGGCAGGCGGCGGATGCTGGCGATCTGATACGGCCATTGTTCCGGGCGAATACCGCTGGCCTGGGGTTGGGTCCATACCAGGTAGAACGGCCCGGCGCCTGGCTTGCCCTTGCTCAGCGCGGGCCAAGGGTGGCTGGGGTCTTCGATGGCCAGCCAGGCCTGCGCGGGGCCCGCCTGCAACAGCGGCCCGGCGGGCATCTCGGCGGCGAAGCCATCGAGGGCCACGGCCTGCAGGTGATCGCTCGGGTTCACGCCCTGCAGCAGCACCGCCAGGGGCACGGCGCGGTAATGCAAGGTGCGCTTGTAGGCCACGTCCTGTTCGATGGTGATGTTTCGCGCCTGCGGATGGGCAAGTAGCTGTTCACTGCTCCAGCGCCGGCTGTCGCCGCCCAGTTCGAGGTTCAACTGCGCCGCCGACAATGTCGGGGCGAGCAGTAGGCAGAGCAGGGCAAGACACAGGCGCATGGACGATCTCCAACCATCAAGGTCGGCAGATTACCCACGCGTGCTCGGAAAAGGCCACCGCCGCGTTCAGCCGAACAGCCGGGTGAGGTTCGGCAGGATCAGCAACAGCGTCGTGGCGAAGAGTATGAGGCCGGCTTGGCGTACCTTGGATTGTCTGAACATGGCGGACCGCCTTCTTGTTGTTATTCCTGAATAACCCTTGGCTTCCTTGTCTAGCGTCGGGTCGATCGCAGCGGCGTGATTGCACGCCGTTCCTGCTTGCCGCGTATATCTGGATATACAACCAACAGTAGGGCCCGCGTCATCCCTGTTTCAGAACCCTTTGTTCTAACAATTTTCATGTCGATTCCTCATGGCATTAAGGCCACTGGCCACCCCGCTGGCACGCTCAGGCTAGACGAGTGCGCGGCAGGGGTTACCAAGGGTTACAGGGCCTACCGTTCGTCCGGACATCCTACTTGCTTGTACGGCCCTTTCGCGTCAGTCTCTACAGCAAATCCCACCCACATGTCGTTCAGGACTACCCCTATGTCGTTACGCATCTGCATCCTTGAGACCGATGTCCTGCGAGCGGAGTTGATCGCGCAGTACCAGGGCTACGGCAGGATGTTCGAGCAGCTGTTCTCGCGTCAGCCGATCGCGGCCGAATTCGATGTGTACAACGTGATGAACGGCGACTATCCCCCGGACGGCGAACGCTTCGATGCGTACCTGGTGACCGGCAGCAAGGCCGACTCGTTCGGCGACGATCCGTGGATCCAGACGCTCAAGGCCTACCTGCTCAAGCTCTACGAGCGTGGTGAGAAGCTGCTGGGCGTGTGTTTCGGCCACCAGCTGCTGGCGCTGACCCTCGGCGGCAAGGCCGAGCGCGCCGACAAGGGCTGGGGCGTGGGCGTTCACCGCTACAGCCTGGCGGCCCATGCGCCGTGGATGGACCCGCAGGTGTCCGAGCTGACCTTGTTGATCAGCCACCAGGACCAGGTCACCGAGCTGCCCGAAGGGGCCACGGTGATCGCCTCCAGTGACTTCTGCCCGAACGCCGCCTACCACATCCGTGACCAGGTGCTGTGCTTCCAGGGGCACCCGGAGTTCGTCCATGACTACTCCCGGGCATTGCTCGACGCGCGACAGGCGTCGCTGGGTAATGAAGTCTATGAGAAGGCGGTGGCCAGCCTGGCCACCGAGCACCAGGGGGATCTGGTGGGTGAGTGGATGCTGCGTTTCGTCCAGCAGCCCGGCAGCCGCGCGATCTGAGATCCGCATCGGCAAGCCCGCACTCATGGAACAATCGCAATTCTTTGATTTGACTGAGGCTGCGTGGGAGCGGGCTTGTCGGAACGCCGCACCGCCCGGATCACCGGCGCAGCCGGTGCCATACATCGCATCGCGGGGCAAGCCCGCTCCCACGCTGTTTCAGTGAAATCTGCAAGTTACTTTTATTCCATTAGAACGGGCTCGCCCACGATTGGCGTTACAGCCAGCCCGAACGCTTGAAGCTGTAATACAGCCCCGAACAGCCCAGGGCGATCACCCCCAGGACGCCGAAGTAACCGTAGCGCCATGCCAGCTCCGGCATGTTCTCGAAGTTCATCCCGTAGATTCCGGCGACCGCCGTGGGAAACGCCAGGATCGCCGCCCAGGCGGCGAACTTGCGCTGGGTGATGCTTTGCCGTGACGACTCCAGCAGCATGCCGATCTCGATGGTCTGGCTGGCGATGTCGCGGATCCCGGCCAGGTCTTCCATCTGCCGCGTGACATGGATTTGCACGTCGCGAAAGTACGGGCGCATGTTCTTGTCGATGAACGGGAAGCTCAGGCGCTGCAGTTCCTCGCTGATCTCCACCATCGGCGCCACGTAGCGGCGCAGGCGCAGGATGTCGCGGCGCAGGCTGTGCAGGCGCTGGATGTCCTCTTCCTTGAGCGAATTGCTCAGCACGCTCTGTTCCAGCTCCTCGATCTCGCCGTGGATCGCCTCGCTCACCGGCTGGTAGTTCTCGGTGACGAAATCCAGCAGGGCGTAGAGCACGAAGTCCTCGCCGTGCTCGAGCAGCAGCGGACGCGCCTCGCAGCGCTGGCGCACCAGGGCATAGGACTTCGAGTGACCGTTGCGGCAGGTGATGATGTAGCCGTTGCCGGCGAAGATATGGGTCTCGATGAACTCGAGCTTTCCCTCGTGGCGCACCGGCGAGTAGGTGACGATGAACAGCGCGTCGCCGAAGGTCTCAAGCTTGGGCCGGCTGTGTTTCTCCAGGGCGTCCTCGATGGCCAGCTCGTGCAGGCCGAACTGGCGCTGCAGGTTGGCCAGTTCCTCGGCGTTGGGCTCTTCCAGGCCGATCCAGACAAAGTGCCCGGGCTTGCGCGCCCATTCGGCGCCCTCGTCGAGGCTGATGTTGGTGACCTTCCTGCCGGCGCTGTACACCGCCGATGCGACGACTCGACCCATGGTTGTCCGCTTATCCGATTGAACACGCTACACAGCTTGGGCTGTGTAGCGGCACGGGGCAAGTCCGCACGCCGATCAGGGCGCGGTGAGCTCGCTTTCCATATGGTCGATGCAATGCTGCATCTGGCTGCGGCATTGCTCGATCAGCGCGGGCAGGTCCTGTTGGGTCAGGCCTGCGGTGGCGATGGGGGCCAGCGAGCGAATGACCACGGTGCGCTGGCGCCAGCTGTTCAGGCCCAGGCGTTGGGTGTAGCGGCTGACGCACACCGGCACGATCGGCACGCCGGCCTCGATGGCCATGTGGAAAGCGCCCTTCTTGAACGCCAGCAACTGCTCGCCGGGGTTGCGCGTGCCTTCGGGGAAGATCCAGATCGAGGTGTCGTCGCGCAGGGTCCGGGTGGTGGTCTGCATGGCCTTGCGCGCCTGGTAGGCGTTCTTGCGGTCGATCAGCACATTGCCGCCCAGCCAGAACAGCTGGCCGAACAGCGGGACCCAGCCCAGGCTCTTCTTGCCGATGGCCACGGTGCGGCGGGGCACCACCTGGCCGATGATGAACAGGTCGTAGTTGGATTGGTGGTTGGCGATGATCACGCAGCCGGGGGGCTGGTCCCACAGCGGGCCGACCTCGGCCTTGACCTTGATGCGCATGAGCCAGGCGGCCGGCACGCTGTACAGGCGGGCGAACAGGCGGCTGTTATCGGGGTTGAACGGACGCAGCAGGCCGATCACCAGACCGACGACACCCACGAGCAGGAAGTGCAGCGCCAACAGGAGCATGCGAAGCATATAAAGCATGGTACGACTCACACCGGACAGTCGCGGCGCAGTGTACGGATGTGCACTGTCAGGGGCAAATGCTCGACAAATGTCAGGCAGGCCCTTGTAGGAGCGGGCTTGTCCCGCGAACACAAGCGACGCGGTGCGTGCCACCGGCTTCGCCGGTGTTCGCGGGACAAGCCCGCTCCTACAGAGAAGTAGACTCGGCAATCAGCCCAGGTGGTTCTGATCCGCCAGGATCGCCTCGTCCAGCGCCTCCAGCAGCGCCTTGCGCACTTTGAGCTTGGTGTTCTTGTGCGCCAGCATGTTCAGTTTCTTCATTTCGCGGGCCGCTGCCAGGGCGGTTTCCAGCAACTGCTCGGCAGGCACCACCTTGTCGAGGAAGCCGGCTTCACGGGCGCCCTGCGGATCGAATACCTCGGCATTGTTCACCGAGCGCTGGAAGGCCGCACGGCCCAGGCGGTCGCGGGCCAGTTCGATACCGGCATGGTGCATGGTCATGCCGATCTGCACTTCGTTCAGGCAAATCTTGAAGGGCCCTTCGACCCCGATGCGGTAGTCACCCGACAGCAGCAGGAAGGCGCCCTTGGCCACGGCATTGCCGGGGCAGGCGACGATCACCGGGAACGGGTGCGACAGCAGGCGGCGGGCCAGGGTGGAGCCGGCGGTGACCAGGCCGACGGCCTCCTTGGGGCCAGCGGTCATCACCTTGAGGTCGTAGCCACCGGAGAGGATGCCCGGCTGGCCGGTGATGATCACCACCGCACGGTCCTCGACGGCGCGGTCGAGCGCGGCATTGAAGGCTTTGATGACATCCGGGGAGATGGCGTTGACCTTGCCGTTGTTCAGGGTCAGGGTGGCGATGCCGTCTTCGGCGTGGTAGGTAATCAGCTCGCTCATGGCAGAGTCCTTTGGAGGGCGTGGCGGTGACGTTACCCAGCGGCACCGGCCAGGTAAAGCGCCAAGACTGACTGGTCAGTCAGCGGCGGGAGCTTGTGCCTTGTGCCATCGGGGCAGCGGCGCGAGGGGCGGGAAAAGCGCTGGGCACAATGGCAGCATTGCCCTGATTGCCCCGGTATTTCGGTCGATTGGCTTAAGCGCATGAAAATTCTGAAAAAAATGCTTGCCAAAGGGAAAGGCTTCTACTAAATTAGCGCGCCTCGACAGGCTGAATAGCTTGAAGAGAAAACGGTGAAGTGTCCGAGTGGTCGAAGGAGCACGCCTGGAAAGTGTGTATACGAGAAATCGTATCAAGGGTTCAAATCCCTTCTTCACCGCCACATTCTGCGAAAAGCCCCCGAATCGAAAGGTTCGGGGGCTTTTTGTTTGTCTCGCGTTTTTGTTGAAGCCCTGATCGCGGGGCAAGCCCGCTCCCTTTGGCGTGGGAGCGGGCTTGCCCCGCGATGGCGCTGTCAGAAACTGACGGAAGCCGACAGCCGTGCCGTGCGCGGCGCCCCCTGGAACAGGTAGTTGTCGCCCAGGTAGTCGCCCACGTCGCGCCAGTAGCGCTTGTCGAAGACGTTGTCCACGGTCAGGCGCAGCACGGTGTCGTAGCCGCCGATGGTCGTGCGGTAGCGGCTGCCGACGTCGAACACGGTATAACCGCCGACTTCTGCGTCGCCAGTGTGGCTGGCGTACTTACTGGCGCTGTAGCGGGCGCCGCCGAGCAGGGCCAGGCCAGGGACGGGCAGGGCGTAGTCGGCCTGCAGCGCCGCGCGCAGGCGCGGGACGTTGATTGCCTGGTGACCTTCGTAGGCGTCGGTGTCGCTGTTCTGCACGCGGGCGCGGATCGCTGCGGCGCTGGCCTGGATCTGCAGGTTGGAGGTCACCCAGCCGCTGGCGCCGAGTTCGAGACCGGTATTTTTCTGCTGGCCCGATTGCACGTAGGTCGGCGCTGGGGTTCCGTCGGGGCGGGCATATTGATAGGCCTGGCGGATCTGGAACAGCGCCGCGCTGAAGCTCATACCCTGCCAATCGCGCTTGATGCCGACTTCGAGCTGGCGCGACAGGGTCGGAGCGAGGATCTCGGCGGCGTTGCTGGCGAACCAGGGCGCAGTGCCGCCTGCGGAAAGGCCTTTCGAGTAACTGGCGTAGAGCGTGGTATCGGACTGCGGCTTGTAGATCAGTGCCGCATTGGGCAGCAACTGGTACTGCTGGGTATGCCGTCCGGCGACACCATTCTCGTTCCAGGTCTTCTCGTCCAACCGGACCTCCCGGGCACCGATCACCGTCTGCCAGTGCTCGTTGAAGGTGATGCGGTCGCTGAAGAACAGGCCGTACTGGCGGCTGTCGAGGCGGCGCTCGCTGGCGCCGATCGGTTTGCCGGAAGGTGCGTAGGCTGGCGCATTGGTGTTGATATTGCCGCTGCCGATCCATTCGTTGTAGTACGGGCGCTGATCGAGCGTGCGGCGTTGCGCGCTGGTACCCACGGTCAGCTCATGGCTCACGCCCAGGGCGTCGAAGCGTCCATCGAGTGTGGCCTGTGCCTCGTCGATCCGCCGGGTGTCGTCGGGACTGCGGAAATCGTAGATGTCGTAGTCGCCGTTGCTGCCGAAGAAGGCACCTTCGCTCGAACCCCAGGCAAAGGCACTGTAGTCGTCGATCACCACCTTGCTGCGCGAAGCGCTCAAGGTGCCGTTCCAGTTGTCGTTGAACTGATACTTGAAGCGCCCGCCCAGGTTCAGCGAGTCGTTCTGCACCGGCTTGGCCCAGGACTGCCAGGCCAGGTGATCCTTGGGGTCGACGTTGTGGGGCAACTGCTTGCCGCCGAGCAGTTGGTAACCTGGTACCGAATATTGCTCACGGTGCTGGTATTCAGCGTCCAGCTCCAGCACGGCATTCGGGTTGATCTGCCAGTCGAGCGCCAGGGAGGCGAAATCCCGCTTGCCGTCGGCGTGGTCGACATAGGAGCGGATGTCCTCGTGGGCCAGGTTGACCCGCAGACCGAACTGGCGCTCGGCGCCGAACCAGCCGCCCAGGTCGGTGGCCAGGTAGCGTTCGCCCTGCTCGTTGCTCGAAACCGTGACCGAGCGCACGTCCTCGGCACGCTTGGTCACATAGTTGACCAGCCCGCCGGGCTCCGACACGCCGCTCTGCAGCCCCGACAGCCCCTTGAGCAGCTCCACCTGCTGCTTGTTCTCCAGCGCCACGTTCTGCTCGCCGGCGATGGTCTGGCCGTTGATCCGGTAGCTGCTGGCGGCATTGAGCTCGAAGCCGCGCACGTTGAAGTTCTCGTAGTAGCCGATCGGCGCGTAGCTTTCGCCCACCGAGGCATCGCTTTGCAGCACTTCGCTCAGCTTGCGCACCTGGCGGTCGTCCAGCAGCTGGCGGCTGAACACGCTGACCGAGGCCGGGGTGTCGAGCAGCGGCGCGCTGTGCAGGCCGCCGACCTGGGCTTCGCGTGCCTGGTAGCCGCTGTTGTCCTGAACTTCGGAGATGCGCACCGGGGCCAGGGTCACGCTGTCCTCGGCCAGGCCCTGGCCAGTGTGCAGGGCAAGGCCCAGGCCGAGCAGGCCAAGGGGCAGGCGGGGGCGAAGCGGGGTCATGCAAGGCTCCTTGAAAAGTGGACGCGCCGTTATCGCTCGGCAGCTGTCGGGCAGGCAAAAGGGCGCCATGGTAGCAGGCTGCCAGGGGAGGGATTCGAGGTTTCAGGGGAAACGTTCGTATGGCTGATGCAAGCCCGCTCTCATGGAACAAAACATAATTCTTTGATTTGACTGGGGCAGCGTGGGAGCGGGCTTGCCCCGCGATGCGGCGTTTGGCACCGGCTTCGCCGGTGATCGCGGGGCAAGTCGCATCGGCGCACCGCCGCTCCCACGCTGGAACCTTGTTCCCTGCGCGACAGCGCAGCCCGGAAGGCTGTGTGATCTCCTACAGATGCATCTGCCCCTGTTGGAGCCGGCTTGCCGGTAATCGGGCTTGTAATGTCAGAACGAACGAAGCGGCCGTTGATTCAGGCCGCCGCCGGCCGCTGGTGCCGGCGCCAGTTGTCGTCGATCTTCGACCAGGTCTTGCCGTCGGTGATGGCCAGCAGCTTGCGGCCATCCTTGAAGGTGGCGAGGAAGGTGACTTCCTCCTCCTTGCCGCCCAGCAGCAGGCCAGCCAGCAGGCCGACCGGGCCGGCCACCAGGGCGCCGGCCACGCCCCAGCCCAGGGCGCCACCGAGGCTGCGGGTCGATTCGAGGTTGGCCAGCTTCAGGTCCTTGATCCGCGCCAGCGAAATGCGCTCGCCGGGCGAGGGGCTGCGCGGGGTCTTGAGAGTGAGCGCTCCATTGCGATACTCGCCTTCACCTTGCAAGAAATCGCCGGATTGCACCGTGAGTCTTGTCATTGCGTCGTCCTGTCAGGAAGGGGTCGTTGACCAACGCCTACTGAGCGCTTGCCACGCCGGCAAGTCAACGAGCAGGCGACGGAGGGTCGTGTGGCGGGTTGTCGCGCAGTAAAGCGCATAGACGAGCGAGCGGTGGCGCTCAACAAGTGAAAGTCGCATTTTCGAAAGTAAACTTCGAACCGTTGTCTATAACTGTCATGGGGCATGACTGTAACTAATGCTTATCGCTGGCGCCGTTGATCCATCGCAGTTTGCGCAAATTAGTACGGCGCAGTTTAATTTTCGAAAACGAAAAAATGACGTCAAAAAACGCTGGACATCAAGTTTCAATGTGTGTCAGTTTTTTTGCGCCTCATAAAGGCGAGTGACAGGAAGTTCTCGCCCGGTGGGAGAACCCTGTCGGACATCAACTGCTTTTTTGTACACAAGGAAGTAATCTGCATGTCGAAAGTCAAAGAAAACGCCATTGTTTCCGCCGTTTCCGCACTGCAACCGAAGGGCCCAAGTTCTTCCTTCGGCCTGATCGACAGCTTTGCCCACCAGTACGACCGCGGCGGCGCGAACATCAATGGCAAGAAGTCCTTCACGGCCGACCAGGCCGCCGATCACATCCTGCGTGACGGCGCTTCCTGGAAAGACCTGAACAAGGACGGCACGATCAGCCTCACCTACACCTTCCTGACCAAGGCACCGGCGGACTTCTACAGCCGCGGACTGGGCACCTTCAGCCAGTTCAGCGACCTGCAGAAGCAACAAGCCAAGCTGTCCATGCAGTCCTGGGCGGACGTGGCCAAGGTCACCTTCACCGAGGCGGCATCGGGTGGCGATGGCCACATGACCTACGGCAACTTCAGCGCCAGCAACGGCGGCGCGGCATTCGCCTACCTGCCGTTCGACGGCCCGGGCTCGCACAAGGGTGAATCCTGGTACCTGATCAACAGCGGCTACCAGGTCAACATCAACCCGGGCACCGGCAACTACGGTCGTCAGACCCTGACCCACGAGATCGGTCACGTACTGGGCCTGTCCCACCCTGGCGACTACAACGCCGGCGAGGGCAACCCGACCTACCGTGATGCCGACTACGCCCAGGACACCCGTGGCTACAGCATCATGAGCTACTGGAGCGAGAGCAACAACGGCCAGAACTTCATCAAGGGTGGCGGTCAGTACTACGCCTCGGCCCCGCTGATGGACGACATCCTGGCGATCCAGAAGCTCTACGGCGCCAACTACGCCACCCGTGCCAATGACACCACCTACGGCTTCAACTCCACCGCTGATCGCGACTTCTACTCGGCCACCTCGGCCTCGTCGAAGCTGGTGTTCTCGGTGTGGGACGGTGGCGGCAACGACACCTTCGACTTCTCCGGGTTCACCCAGAACCAGAAGATCAACCTCAACGAAGCGTCGTTCTCCGACGTCGGCGGCATGGTCGGCAACGTCTCCATCGCCAAGGGCGTGACCATTGAAAACGCCTTCGGTGGCTCGGGCAACGACCTGCTGATCGGCAACGCGCTGGCCAACGTGCTCAAGGGTGGTGCCGGCAACGACATCATCTACGGCGGCGGCGGTGCCGACCAACTGTGGGGCGGCAGCGGCTCGGACACCTTCGTGTTCGCGGCTGTCAGCGACTCCACCAAGGCGGCGCCGGATCGCATCATGGACTTCACCTCGGGCGTGGACAAGATCGACCTGTCGGCCATCTCCGCGTTCGCCGTGAACAAGCTGCCGCTGCAGTTCGTCAACGCCTTTACCGGTCATGCCGGCGAGGCGCTGCTGACCTACGACCAGGCCACCAACCTGGGCAGCCTGTCCATCGACTTCACCGGAAACAGCTCGGCTGACTTCCTGGTGACCACCGTTGGCCAGGCCGCTGTCACCGACATCGTGGTCTGATGCAACAGGGGGCGGCGCTTGCGCGTCGCCCCTTTTGCCGGTGAGGCGAACCAATGAAAGCAAACCTGAAAACGATCGCGCTGGCCGCGATCCCCATGGTGTCGATGACCGAGGTAGTCATGGCGAGCAGCCTGTTACTCCCCAACGCCGCGCAACTGGCCGGCCGTTGGCAGCTTTACCCCGAACAGCAGCAGACGCAGGCCTGCGACCTGCGTCTTGGCGCCACGGAAGGCGAAATCGAAGGTGACCTGGAGTGCGCCAAGGGGCTGATAGGCCTGCGCCCCGGCAGCTGGCTGGTGACCCCCGACACCCTGGCCCTGGTGGGCGGTGACGGCAGCAGCGTGGTGCACTTCAGCCGCGATGGCGACCAGCGCTACGCCTGGACCACCCCGGACGGCAAGCAACTGGTGCTCGAGCGCCTCGACAAATAATTCCCACCTGGAACTAAAAAGTTCCAGGCGAGCCAGGGCGAAACATGAAACTACCGAGCCAAAAGCCCGGGGCGCCTTTGTGGGCGGCACTCGGCGAACATAAGTCAACCTTGATCAGCGTGGGCTGTTTCACGGCATTGATCAACTTGCTCATGCTGGTGCCGTCGATTTATATGCTTCAAGTGTACGACCGTGTACTGAGTTCGCAGAGCACCACAACTTTGTGGGTGCTTACCCTGATGGTGGTCGGCTTCTTCGTTTATATAGGCGGGCTTGAAGCAGTCCGCAGTTTCATTGTCATCCGCGTGGGCAACCAGTTGGAGAAAAGTTTCAACTTGAAGGTCTACCGCGCCGCCTTCGAGCGCAACTTGCGCCAGCGCGACGGCGCCGCCGGGCAGGCCCTGGGCGATCTGACCCAGCTGCGCCAGTTCATCACCGGCCCCGCGCTGTTCGCCTTCTTCGATGCGCCCTGGTTCCCCATCTACCTGGCGGTGATCTTCGCCTTCAACGTCTGGCTGGGGGTGATGGCCACGGTCGGCGCGCTGCTGCTGATCGCCCTGGCGATCCTCAACGAACGCCTCACCCATGCCACCCTGGCCGAGGCCAGTGGCTTCCAGTTGCAATCGACGCAGTTGGCCGGCAGCCAGCTGCAAAGCGCCGAGAGCATCCAGGCCATGGGCATGCTCGGCGCCCTGCGCCAGCGCTGGTACACCTTGCACGGGCGCTTCCTCGACCTGCAGAACAAGGCCAGCGATACGTCGGCGGTGATCACCGCCACCAGCAAGGGCCTGCGCCTGTGCCTGCAATCGCTGGTGCTGGGGCTGGGCGCGCTGCTGGTGATCGAGGGGCAGATGACCCCGGGCATGATGATCGCCGGCTCCATCCTGATGGGCCGGGTACTCGCCCCGATCGACCAACTGATCGCGGTATGGAAGCAGTGGAGCGGCGCGCAGCTGGCCTACCAGCGCCTGGACGTCCTGCTGCGCGAGCACCCCGAGCCGCCGACGCCGATGCCGCTGCCGGTGCCTACCGGGCAACTGGCGGTGGAGCAGGTCAGCGCCGGCCCACCCGGGCGCAACCTGGCCACCCTGCAGCAGGTGAACTTCGCCCTGGCACCGGGTGAACTGCTCGGCGTGCTGGGCGCTTCGGGCTCGGGCAAGTCGACCCTGGCCAAGGTGCTGGTCGGCGTGTGGCCGACGATGAGCGGCCATGTGCGCCTCGACGGCGCCGAGCTCAGTCAGTGGGATCGCGATGCCCTGGGTCCGCACATCGGCTACCTGCCGCAGAACATCGAGCTGCTGCGCGGCAGCATCGCCGAGAACATTGCCCGCTTCGGCGAGCTGGACGGCATCAAGGTGGTCGAGGCGGCCCGGCTGGCCGGCGTGCATGATTTGATCCTGCGCCTGCCCCAGGGCTACGACACGCGCCTGGGCGAGGAGGGCGTCGACCTCTCCGGCGGGCAGAAGCAGCGCATCGCCCTGGCCCGCGCCCTGTACGGCGATGCCCGGCTGATCGTGCTCGACGAGCCCAACTCCAACCTCGACAGCCACGGCGAGGCCGCGCTGGCCAGCGCCATCGTCCAGCTCAAGGCCCAGGGTCGCACCGTGGTGCTGGTGACCCACCGCAGCGCGGCGCTGGCCCAGGCCGACAAGCTGCTGGTGATGAACGAAGGGCGCATGCAGGGCTTCGGCCCGGCCCGCGACATCCTCCACGCCATGGGCCAGGCCCCGGCGCAACGCCCGCTGCAAGCCGGAGGTGGCGCATGAGCCAGCACACCCGTGATGCACGTTTCCATGTTCGCCTGGGGTGGTTGCTGACCCTGGTCGGTTTCGGCGGTTTCATGGCCTGGGCCAGCCTCGCCCCGCTCGACCAGGGCGTGCCGGTGCAGGGCACCGTGGTGGTGTCGGGCAAGCGCAAGGCGGTGCAGTCGATGGCCGCCGGCGTGGTCAGCCGCATTCTGGTCAGCGAAGGCCAGCAGGTACGCCAGGGCGAGCCGCTGTTCCGCCTCGACCGCACCCAGGTGCAGGCCGATGTCGACGCGCTGCAGGCCCAGTACCGCATGACCCGCGCCGCCCTGGCGCGCTGGCAGAGCGAGCGCGACAACCTGGGGCAGGTGCAGTTTCCCGCAGAGCTGCTGGAAGATTCCGATGCCCGCCTGGCACTGATTGTCGAAGGCCAGCGCCAGCTGTTCGACAGCCGCCGCCAGGCCCAGGCTCGCGAGCAGGGCGCCCTGGCCGCCAGCATCGACGGCTCCCAGGCCCAGCTGACCGGCATGCGCCGCGCGCGCAGCGACCTGCAGGCTCAGGCCGATTCGCTGCGCGAGCAGCTCGACAGCCTGCGCCCGCTGGCCGGCGACGGCTACATCCCGCGCAACCGCGTGCTCGAGTACCAGCGCCAGTTGTCGCAGGTGCAGCGCGACCTGGCGCAGAACGCCGGCGAGAGCGCGCGCCTGGAGCAGGTGATCGTCGAGTCCCGGCTCAACCTGCAACAGCGCCGCGAGGAGTACCAGAAGGAGGTGCGCACGCAACTGGCCGACGCTCAGGTCAAGGCCGCGACCCTGGAACAGCAGCTCAACTCCGCGCACTTCGAGTTGCAGCACAGCGAGATCCTGGCGCCGGCCGACGGCGTGGCGGTCAACCTCGGCGTACATACCGAAGGCGCCGTGGTGCGAGCTGGCGACACCCTGCTGGAAATCGTGCCCCAGGGCACCGCGCTGGAAGTGGAAGGGCGCCTGCCGGTGAACCTGGTGGACAAGGTGGCGCCGCAACTGCCGGTGGACATCCTGTTCACCGCCTTCAACCAGAACCGCACGCCACGGGTGACCGGGGAGGTGGCGCTGGTGTCGGCCGACCAGCTGATCGACGAGCGCAGCGGCCAGCCGTACTACGTGCTGCGCAGCACCGTCAGCGAAGAAGCGCTGGCGCGTCTCGAGGGGTTGGCAATCCGTCCGGGCATGCCTGCCGAGCTGTTCGTGCGTACCGGTGAGCGCTCGCTGCTCAACTACCTGTTCAAACCCCTGCTCGACCGTGCAGGTACCGCCTTGACCGAACAATAAGGACCGCCCAGTGAAGAAGTTCCCACTGACCGGGCTGCTGCTGGCCTGCGCCTGGCTGCCGACCATCGCCCTGGCCGGCATGGGGCCGTTCCAGGTGTACGAGCAGGCCCTGCGCCGCGACCCGACCTACCTCGCCGCCTTCAAGGCCCGCGAGGCTGGTCAGGAATACCGGGCCATCGGCCGCGCTGGCCTGCTGCCGAACATCTCGTACAGCTACAACAAGGGGCGCAACGATTCCGAGGTGCGCTACCTGGGGGATTCGCGGCGGCAAAAGGAAGACCGCAACTACAACAGCATGGGTTCGACCTTCATCCTCCAGCAGCCGCTGTTCGACTACGAGGCGTATTCGAGCTACCGCAAGGGTGTGGCCCAGGCGTTGTTCGCCGACGAAAGCTTCCGTGACCAGAGCCAGCAGTTGCTGGTGCGGGTGATGACCAACTACACCCAGGCGTTGTTCGCCCAGGACCAGATTGCCATCAGCGTGGCCAGCAAGCAGGCCTACCGCCAGCAGTTCCAGCAGAACCAGCGTCTGTTCGACGCCGGTGAAGGCACCCGCACCGACATCCTCGAAGCCCAGGCCCGCTACGAGCTGGCCGACGCCGAGGAGATCAAGGCGCGCAACGAGCAGGATGCCGCGCTGCGCGAGCTGGGCGCGTTGATCGGCGAGCCGGCGGTGCGGGTCGAGGACCTGGCGCCGCTGCGCCTGGGCTTCGCCCTGCCGGTGGTCGACCCCAGCGGCTACGAGGCGTGGCAGGAGCGGGCCCTGGCCAACAACCCACAACTGGCCTCGTCACGCCAGGCGCTGGAAGTGGCGCGTTACGAAGTCGAGCGCAACCGTGCCGGGCACCTGCCCAAGGTCACCGCGTTCGCCACCTCGCGGCGCCAGGAGTCGGACAGCGGCAACACCTACAACCAGCGCTACGACACCAACACCGTGGGTATCGAAGTCAGCGTGCCGATCTTCGCCGGGGGCGGCGTGCTGGCCTCGACCCGCCAGGCCAGCCGGCACCTGGAGCAGGCCGAGTACGAGCTTGATGGCAACACCCGCAGCGCGCTGATCGAGCTGCGCAGGCAGTACAACGCTTGCGAGTCCGGCGCCAGCCGCCTGCGCGCCTACGAACGGGCGCTGGTGGCGGCCGAAGCGCTGGTGGTCTCCACGCGCAAGAGCGTGCAGGGCGGCGAGCGGGTCAACCTGGACGTGCTCAACGCCGAGCAGCAGTTGGCCACTACCCGCCGCGACCTGGCCCAGGCGCGCTACGACTACCTGCTGGCTTGGATCAAACTGCATTACCAGGCCGGGGTGTTGAGCGAGACGCAGCTGGCGCGGGTGGATGAAGCGTTCATCGAGGGCACGTCAGGCTGACCAGACCATGCGCAAATCCCTGTAGGAGCGGCCTCGTGCCGCGAAAGGGGTGCGAAGCGCCCCCAGGATTCGAGCATCAAGCTGATACTGCCGGGGTCGCTACGCGGCCCTTTCGCGGCACGAGGCCGCTCCTACAGGGGGGACATCCCGGCGCTCAGGCGTTTCCCCCGCTTGCGCTCAGCCAACCCCCACACCACCAGCGCCAGCGCGCCGATCACCAGCCCGGCCACCACGATCCCGTCCCAGCCATGCACCTCGAACAGCTGCGTCCCCAGCAACGACCCCAGCGCCCCACCAATGAAGTAACAGGTGATATACCCGGCATTGAGCCGCGTACGCGCCTCCGGCCGCAGCACGATCACCGCGTTCTGGTTGCTCACGTGCACCAGCTGCACTGCCAGGTCGAGCAGCAGCACCCCCACCAGCAACGCCACCAGCGAGCTCTGCGCGAACCCCAGCGGTACCCACGACAGCAGCAGCGCCACCAGCCCCACGGTGGTGCCCAGCGGCCCCTTGCCTCGATCAGCCAGGCGCCCGGCCCAGTTGGCTGCCAGCGCACCGACCGCCCCGGCCAGGCCAAACAGGCCGATCACCGCGTCGGAATAGTGATAGGGCGCATCGCTCAGCAGGAACGCCAGCGGCGTCCAGAACAGCGCGAACAGGCTGAACGCCAGCAACCCCAGCAGCGAGCGCAGGCGCAACACCGGCTCCTCGACGAACAGGCGGAACACCGAGCCGATCAGCGCCGGGTACTTGAGCCCCGCATGGCTGTGGTGTTGCGGCAGGCTGCGGTACAGGGCGATGGCGCTGATCGCCATCAGCACCGCCGCCAGCACGTAGATGCTGCGCCAGCCACCCAGCTCGGCCATGAAGCCGGCGGCGGTGCGCGCCAGCAGGATGCCCAACAACAGCCCGCTCATCAGCGTGCCCACGGCGCGGCCGCGTTGCTCCGGGGCGCTCAGGGCGGCGGCCATGGGCACCAATACCTGGGCCACCACCGAGAACAGCCCGGTCAGCGCGGTGCCGAACAGCAGCCACGGCAGGCTTGGCGCGCAGGCGCTGATCAGCAGCCCGGCGGTGGCGATCAGCACCATGGTGACGATCAGCCGGCGCTGCTCGAACAGGTCACCCAGCGGCGCCAGCAACAGCAGCCCGGCGCCGTAGCTGAGCTGGGCGGCGATGACAATGGTGCCGGCGCTGGCGGTGCTCAGGCCGAACTGTTGGGCGATGCTGTGCAGCAGCGGTTGCGCGTAGTAGTTGCTGGCCACGGCAAGGCCGGTTGCGGTGGCCATCAGCAGGATCAGGGCGCGGCCGAGAGTCGGGGTGTTCATGGGTTGTCTCGTTGCAGGCAAGGTTGTGTGGCGACAAGTATCAGGAAGTGTCTTGCATGACGCCAATGTATAGTTTTCAACTTATCCATCTTGAAAGCAGATAGATTGATGAACCTCAAGCAGCTCGAATACGCCCTGGCCGTGGCCGACACCGGCAGTTTCACCCGCGCCGCCGAGCGCTGCCATGTGGTGCAGTCGGCCCTCAGCCACCAGGTGGCGCGGCTGGAGGCACAGTTGGGGGTGAGCCTGTTCGAGCGCAGTTCGCGGCGCGTGCGCCTGACTCCGGCCGGCGAGGCCTTCGTGCTCAGCGCCCGGCCGGCGGTGGCGGCGGCGCGGCGGGTGGCCGAGGATGTCGCCGCCGCCTGCGGACAGGTGCGTGGACGCCTGTCGATCGGCGAGATCAGCTCGCTCACAGCGCTCGACCTGGTCGATCTGCTGGCGGTGTTCCATGAGCGTTATCCGGATGTGGACGTGCGCTGGTTGACCGCCAAGAGCGAGTTGCTGATGGCGGACGTCTGCGAACGGCGCCTGGACGTGGGTTTCATCGGCCTGTGGCAGGGCGAGGCGCTGCATGGCGTGCAGCATCGCCTGCTGGCGCGGGAGGAACTGGTGGCGGTGTTGCCGCCCGGCCATCGGCTGGCGGGCAGGGCGCGGCTGGCCCTGGCCGATCTGGCCGACGAGGTGCTGGTGGACTTTCCCGAGGGCACCGGGGCGCGCCGGCAGACCGATGAGGCGTTCCAGGCGGCGGGGTTGCAGCATCGGGTGCAGTTCGAGATTGGCCATATTCGCCTGGTGGAAAAGTTCGTCCAGCGCGCGATGGCGCTGGGGTTGGTGCCCGAGCGTGTCGCCCGGGGTTTTCAGGGGGTGGCCATGGTGCCGCTGGTGGATGCGCCGGTGCGGCATTTGTATGCGGTCTGGTCGCCGAGCCCCACGCCCGCGGCGCGGGCGTTCCTCGACGTCATGGAACAGAGCCTCCCGCCGACCTGATGCTCCCCTGTAGGAGCGGCCTTGCGCCGCGAAAGGGCTGCAAGGCAGCCCCAGGATCTCAGCGTCGACGCATGGATCGCAGGGGTCGCTGCGCGGCCCTTTCGCGGCACAAGGCCGCTCCTACAGGGGAATGGCACCTCAGGCCGCAAACCCACCATCGGCCAGCAGGCTCGCCCCGGTGATGTACCCTGCTTCAGGCCCCGCCAGGTAGGCAACAAAGCTGGCGATTTCATCCGCCTGCCCGTAGCGCCCGATGGCCATCAACGGAATCAGGCTCTCGGCGAACTCGCCGCTGGCCGGGTTCATGTCGGTGTCCACCGGCCCCGGCTGCACATTGTTGACGGTGATCCCCTGCGGCCCCAGGTCCCGGGCCAGGCCCTTGGTCAGGCCGACCAGCGCCGACTTGCTCATGGCATAGGGTGCGCCGCCGGCGAACGGCATGCGCTCGGCGTTGGTACTGCCGATGTTGATGATCCGTCCACCCTTGCCCATGTGCTTCACCGCTGCCTGGGTGGCCACGAACACGCTGCGCACGTTGATCGCCAGCAGGCGGTCGAAGTCGGCCAGGTCGAATTCGGCCACTGGCGCCACCGCCAGCACGCCGGCGTTGTTGACCAGGATATCGAGACCGCCGAAGGCCTTGGCGGTGTCGGCCACGGCCTGTTGCACGGCCTGGATGTCGGCGCTGTCGGCGCGCAGGGCCAGGGCCTGGCCGCCGGCGTTGTTGATTTCACCCGCCAGGGCTTCGGCGCTGGCGTTGGAACTGACATAGGTGAAGGCGACCTTGGCGCCGTCGCGGGCCAGGCGGCGGACGATGGCCGCGCCGATACCGCGGGAACCGCCCTGGACCAGGGCCACCTTGCCGGTGAGGGGAAGTGCTTGGGACATGCTGATCTCCTGCAGTGAAGCAAGGCCGGATGCCTTGGGATGGACGCAGTATCGGCGCTCGATTACCTGTTGATAAGATGGCAATCGAGTTACTCAGAATAAACCAGGAGTTGATAATGGCCGTGATGGAATCCTTCAGCAGCCTGGAATGCTTCATCCGCAGCGCCGAAGTCGGCAGCTTTGCCGAGGCGGCCAGGCGCCTGTCGCTCACCCCGGCGGCGGTCGGCAAGAACGTCGCCCAGCTGGAGGCGCGGCTCGGTGTGCGGTTGTTCCTGCGCAGCACGCGCAAGTTGACCCTGACCGAGGCCGGTCAGCGCTTTCTGGCCGAAGTGAGCGAGAGCTTTCGCACCATCCAGTACGCGGTGGCCAATCTCGCCAACTGCGAAGGGCATCCCTCGGGCGTGTTGCGGGTCAGCATGGGCACGGTATTCGGGCGCCTGTACGTGTTGCCGCTGCTGGGCGAGTTCCTGGCCCGTTTTCCGGCGGTGACGGCGGACTGGCACTTCGACAATCGCCAGGTCGACCTGATCGGCCAGGGCTTCGACGCCGCCATCGGTGGCGGCTTCGAACTGCCGCCGGGGGTGGTGGCGCGCAAGCTGACCCCGGCACACCGAGTGCTGGTCGCTTCGCCGGGCTACCTGCAACAGCACGGACCACTGAGCCGCCCGGAGCAGTTGCAGGCGTGCGCCGGCATCCTTATCCGCTCGCCGCAGACCGGCCGGGTGCGCAGTTGGCCGCTGACCAGTCGCTGGCAGGAGCAACAGCCGCTGCAACTGCCCCAGCGCCTGACCATGAGCGATTCAGACGCCGCCTGCGCGGTGGCCGAGCAAGGCCTGGGCATCGCCCTGGTCAGCCTGCCGTTCGCCTTGCCCTATCTGACTGCCGGGCGTCTGAGCCGGGTGTTGCCGGACTGGTACGTGGACGATGGACATATCAGCCTGTACTACGCCGAGCGCAAGCTGTTGCCGGGTAAGACCCGGGCCTTCATCGATTTCGTGGTGGAGCAGTTCGCCGAGCAGGGGCTGGCGGGGCGGTTCGATGCGTTGCAGCGCCATTGATGGCCTTTCGCGGGGCAAGCCCGCTCCCACGACGGCACTGCATCGAGCTCAGGAGTCACGGTCTTGCATGATGACTCAGGCTCCTGTGGGCTGCGTGGGAGCGGGCTTGCCCCGCGATGGCGCTCTATCAGGTGATATCGATGATGAACTGCACCTGCGCCACCCCAGCCACCACCAGGCCCACTTCGTCATCCACCCGCTTGCCGAGCAGTTGCTGCCCCAGCGGCGCGCGTGGCGTGATCACCGTCACCAGCCCATCCCCCTCGCCAACCTTCAGCCCGGCTCCTTCCGGCCCGAGGAACAGCCGGCGCCGCTGGCCCGCTTCATCTTCCAGGGTCACCAGGCAACCGATCTGGATCCCCCGCGCCGGGTCGTAATCGCGCAGCACCCACTGCTGGTAGGTGTGCAACGCCTGGCGGATCTCGGCCGTGCGCCGCGCCTGCCCGGTGGCCAGGTACGACGCCTCAAGCCCCAGGGTGTCGTACTTGTTCTCGGCGATGTTCTCTTCGGCGGTGGCGGCCTCGTAGGCGGTCTGGGCGGCACGGCGCAGCACCTCCATGTCGAGCTCGAGGGTGGCGATGATGCATTGCAGCAGGCAGGCCTTGTCCATGGTCAGTAGCAGAACTCCAGCACGTTGGCCTGGCTCTTGTCGGTCGGCGCGGTGCGGTTCTGCTGCAGCCAGAACTGGCATTTGGGGCTGTTGAGGTTGCGCGGATTGCCCTGGGCGGCCTCGGCGGCCTGTTGCAGTTCCTGCTTGTGCAGGATCTCCTTGTAGTGCTCGAACATCTGCGCCTGGGCGTCGGCCGGTTGTGCTGGCGCGGCGGCAGGCGCAGGCTGGACCACGGCGGGGACGGCGGCCTCGACCAGTGGCTGCACCTGTGCCGGCCACAGGCGCAGGGCCAGCCACAGGCTCAAGGCGATGGCCACGGCGCCGAGCCACAGACCCAGGGCGACGCACAGCACCAGTTGCACGGGTCTGAGGGTGATCTTCAATTCGCGGGGGCGGGGCATGGCGGCCTCCTGGCAGGCGGTTCGAGGGACCATTCTCGCATGGCGCGACAGGTTTTTTCAGCGCCGCGCTTTTGCTGACGGGTAAATATCCGCAAAATCCGCGGTCTTTTTTCGCAGGTAACGGAACGTGGCGATGAAAACCACCTGGGACATCTTCTGCACGGTCGTCGACAACTATGGCGACATCGGCGTCACCTGGCGCCTGGCGCGCCAGCTGGCGGCCGAGCACGACCTGGCGGTGCGCCTGTGGGTGGACGACCTGCAGGCTTTCGCGCGCCTGTGTCCGGACGCCGACAGCCAGGCCGGGCAGCAGTGGCGGCAAGGGGTCGAGGTACGCCACTGGCCTGTCACGTGGCAAGGGGCGGAGCCAGCCCAGGTGGTGGTAGGCGCCTTTGCTTGCCAACTGCCGGACGGCTACGTCGAGGCCATGGCCCGTCAGCCCACGCCGCCTTTGTGGCTGAACCTGGACTACCTCAGTGCCGAAGACTGGGTGGAGGGCTGCCATGGCTTGCCCTCGCCCCAGGCCAATGGGCTGCGCAAGTTCTTCTTCTTCCCGGGCTTCACCGAGAACACCGGTGGGTTGCTGCGTGAAGCCACCTTGCTACCGCGTTGCCAGGCGTTCCGGCAGTCGCCCGGCGAGCGGGCGAAGTTCCTGGCAGGATTGGCTGTGCATCCCCAGGAAGGGGCCCGGCTGATCTCGCTGTTCGCCTACGAGAACCCGCAGCTGGGCAACTGGCTCGATGTGCTGGCCGCCGATGTGCATCCCACCCATCTGCTGGTACCGCAGGGGCGCATCCTGGGAGACCTCGGCAACTGGCTGGGCGTGGCTGACCTGCCCGTGGGCGCGCTGCATCGGCGCGGAGCCTTGACCGTGCAGGTCCTGCCTTTCGTCAGCCAGGACGACTACGACCGGCTGCTGTGGAGCTGCGATTTCAACGCCGTGCGCGGCGAAGACTCGTTCGTGCGCGCGCAATGGGCTGGCGTGCCGATGCTCTGGCACATCTACATCCAGGAAGAGAACGCCCACTGGGAAAAGCTCGAGGCATTCCTCGCCCTTTATCGCCAAGGCCTGTCGGCCGCCGCCGGGCAGGCGCTGACCGAACTGTGGCGCGCCTGGAACATGGATCGCCCGATGGGCCAGGCCTGGCAGGCGCTGCAGCCGCACTGGGACGAAGTGCGCGAACATGCCCGCCAGTGGCAGGCCGCGCAGGCCGCTCGGCCGGACCTTGCTACGAGGCTGGTACAGTTTTACCGAAATTCGCTATGATACGCGGCCTCGATTTTTATAAATCCATCCAGATTCGGATACTTCGTAATGAAAACTGGTAAAGAACTGAAACCCGGTACCGTACTGCGGATCGACAACGACCCGTGGCTGGTTCAGAAAGCTGAGTTCACCAAGTCGGGCCGTAACAGCGCGATCATGAAGACCAAGCTGAAGAACCTGCTGACCGGCTACAAGACCGAAACCGTATACGGTGCGGACGACAAGCTGGACGACGTGATCCTGGATCGCAAAGAAGCGACCCTGTCGTTCATCAGCGGTGACTCGTACACCTTCATGGACACCACCGACTACACCATGTACGAACTGAACGCCGAAGACATCGACGCCGTTCTGCCGTACATCGAAGAAGGCATGGAAGACATCTGCGAAGCCGTGTTCTTCGAAGGCCGCCTGGTCTCGGTAGAACTGCCGACCACCATCAGCCGTCAGGTCGTCTACACCGAGAACGCCGCACGTGGCGACACCTCGGGCAAGGTCATGAAGCCTGCCAAGCTGAAGAACGGTACCGAGATCTCGGTTGCCGACTTCATCCAGATCGACGAGTGGATCGACATCGACACTCGCGACAACAGCTTCAAGGGCCGTTCCAAGAAGTAATCCTTCTTGCGATAAGCACAAAAAACCCGGCCTTGGCCGGGTTTTTTTATGGCGGGTTGTCTGGCCCCTGTAGGAGCGGCCTTGCGCCGCGAAAGGGGCGCGAAGCGCCCCCGACCATGGATCAGGCAAACCTAAGAAGCAGCCCTCGTGCATTCCGGGACCGCTCTGCGGTCCTTTCGCGGCACGAGGCCGCTCCTACACATCGATCGTGTATCACACCGTCACATGCAACCGCACATCCACATTGCCGCGGGTGGCGTTGGAGTAAGGGCAGACCTTGTGCGCCTTCTCCACCAGCCCTTCGGCGTCGGCCTGGGCCAGGCCCGGCAGATTGATGTGCAGGTCGATGTCCAGGCCGAAACCGCCCGGGATCTGGCCGATGCCGACCTTGGCGGTGATCGACGCATCCGCCGGCAGGGCCTTTTTCTCCTGGCCGGCGACGAATTTCAGCGCGCCGATGAAGCAGGCCGAGTAGCCGGCGGCGAACATCTGCTCGGGGTTGGTGCCGTCACCGCCCGCGCCACCCAGCTCCTTGGGGGTGCTCAGCTTGACTTCCAGCTTGCCGTCGCTGGAGCGGGATTTGCCATCACGACCACCGGTGGAAGTGGCTTCTGCGATGTACAGCGGAGTGACCTTTTGCATCTTGAGCCTCGCTTGGGTGCTGTGCGCCGTCGGCGCTGAGTGGGTATGGGCTTAACTTAGCGTGCAATTATTTAGTGCGCAAGTTAAATATTCGACCATTCATCCGAACAGCCATCTCACAGCTTAGACGTCAGAGGTTTTCTTGCAGCTGCGCACGCAGGGCGAGCAGGTCGGCCTGCAGCTTGCGCAGTTGCTCGGCGCTATGGCCGCTGGCCTGCAGAATGCACTGTGGCACGCGCTGGGCCTCGACCTGCAGGGCGCGGCCTTTGTCGGTCAGTTGCACCAGCACCACCCGTTCATCCTCGCGGCTGCGGCTGCGCTTGAGCAGGCCTTCGCTCTCAAGGCGCTTGAGCAGCGGCGTCAGCGAACCGGGGTCGGTGAGCAGGCGCTGGCTGATCTCGCCCACGGTCAGGCCGTCCTGTTCCCACAGGACCAGCATGGCCAGGTACTGCGGGTAGGTCAGGCCCAGCGCCTGCAGCAGGGGCTTGTAGACCTTGGTCATCAGCAACGAGGTCGAGTGCAGGGCGAAGCAGACCTGGTTGTCCAGCAGCAGCGCGTTGCAGGGGGCTTGGGTGTCGGCGTTCATGCAGGTCCTTGGAATCGGTAAGGGTTAAAATCTAGCACGCCAAAGCTTGGTGCGCTCATTGCCAGCGCAGCTCGCTTCTCAGCGCCAGGTCCCAGGGCGGCACCGGGCTGAAACGGCTCTTGAGAAATTCGAGCAGCAAGCGGCTGCGAGAGTTCGTTTCATGTTCCAGGCGCAGGGCATAGATGCCGCTGGTCTCAGGTTGCGGCAGGCCGTTGTCGCAGAACAGCGGGACCAGTTCGCCGCGCAGCAGGTAGTCGCTGATCAGCCAGGTCGGCAGGTGGGCGATGCCCAGGCCGGCCAGGGCGCCGAACAGCAGGGTCTCGGCGTTGTTGGCGGCCATGCGCATGCGCGCCGGACGGTACAGGCGGGTCTGGCCGTCGACCGCGAAACGCCAGGCGAACGGCGGGGCCAGCCCGTCCCAGTCGAGGCCGTCGTGCCCGGGCAGTTCGCTGGGGCAGGCCGGCACCCCGCGGCTGGCCAGGTACGCAGGGCTGGCACAGGCGATGCGCACCATGTAGGCCAGGGGCGTGGCCACCAGGCGGGTATCGGCCAGGGGGCCGGCGCGCAGCACCAGGTCCACTTCGCCCAGGTGGCTGCCATGCAGGTCGACGAAGCTGTCGATCAGACGCAACTGCACGTCGAGCCCGGGGTAGGCCACCAGGAAGTCAGCGATGGCCGGGGCCAGGTGACGACGGCCGAAGGCGGCCGGTGCGTCGATGCGGATCAAGCCTTCCGGGGCGTTGCTCAACGACACCGCCTCGGCGCGCGCCAGGCGCAGCTCTTCGATGATGCGCCGGGCTCGCTCGGCGAAGGCGTTGCCGGCCGGCGTCGGGCGCACGGCGTGGGTGCTGCGCGAAAACAGGCGGCTGCCCACCGCGCTTTCCAGGTTGTCGATGCGCCGCGCCACGGCGGAGGGCGTCAACGGGTGGCGCCGGGCGGCGGCGGAGAAACTGCCGGTTTCCAGCACGTCGAGGAACAGGCTGAGTTGTTCGGTAAGGATGTCGGGGCTCATGGCGGCTCGGTGCTTGTGCGAAATACGCAAAGCCATTGTGCGCTGCTGTGCGTTTCCCCGCCAGCCGTGACTGACTAGCATGCCCTCATTCTCTGAAAGCAGGCGGAAGAGGCGCTGATGATCGAGTGGGTGATGTATATCGTGCTGGGTGCCGCGCTCGGCACCCTGGGTGGGCTGTTCGGCATCGGCGGCGGGTTGATCGCCATTCCGGCGCTGGGCGTGCTGTTCGGCCTTGACCAACAGCTGGCCCAGGGCACCGCCCTGGTGATGGTGGTGCCCAACGTGTTGCTGGCGCTGTGGCGCTATCACCAGCGTAACCGCATCGAGCTGCGCCACGCGGTGCCGTTGTCGCTGTGCAGCTTTGTGTTCGCCTGGCTGGGGTCGATCTGGGCGGTGGGCATCGATGCCCAGTCGATGCGCCTGTACTTCGTCGGTTTCCTGGTGGCGCTGGCGATCTGGAACGTGGCGCGGATGTTTCTGCCGGTCAGGCCGCCGAGCAACCAACTGCGTTATCCGTGGCCCTGGCTGGGCGTGCTGGGCAGCTTCGCCGGGACCATGGGCGGGCTGTTCGGCGTGGGCGGGGCGGTGGTGGCCACACCGATCTTGACCTCGGTGTTCGGCACCACCCAAGTGGTGGCCCAGGGGTTATCGCTGGCGTTGGCGGCGCCTAGCACCATGGTGACCTTGCTGACCTATGGGCTGCACCAGAGTGTCGACTGGAGCATCGGGGTTCCGCTGGCTGTGGGTGGGTTGCTGAGCATCAGCTGGGGGGTGAAGCTGGCCCATGCGTTGCCGGAGAGGGTGTTACGCACGCTGTTCTGCGGGTTTTTGGTGGTGTGTGCGGTGATGCTTGGGTTCGAGCTCTAGATAGCCGGGGCCGCGTTGCGGCCCATCGCGGGACAAGCCCGCTCCTACAGGGGGCGGGCGGGATGCTTATTTGAACCCTTCGACGATGTACTCGGCCATGCAGTCGGTGATCGGCGAATGCTGCTGGTCGTTGCGCAGCAGCATCACATTGGCCATGTGCAACTGCGGCAGGCCGTCGTCCGCGCCGAGGATGCGCAGGTCGCCGCCGATCAGGCTCTGTAGCTGCGCGGTCACCGCCAGGCCGGCATGCACGATGGCGAAGATCGCCGCCAGGCTCGGGCTGGTGTAGGCGATGCGGTACTCGATGCCCTGGCGCTCCAGGGCGTTGCAGGTCCAGGCGCGGCAGAAACAGTCGGTGTTGAACAGTGCCAGCGGCATCGGCCGCTGCTCGTGGGGGCAGAAGCCCTTGGCCGCGGCCCACACCAGGCGCTCCTGGCGCAGCAGCTGGCCGACCTCGTTGCCCGGCTCGCGGGTGACGATGGTCAGGTCCAGGTCCTGGCGCAGCATCAGCTGCTTGGACGAGTCGCAGTGCACCTCGACATGGATCAACGGGTACGCCTGGGCGAAGCGGGTGAGGATGCCCGGCAGGTAGCGCATGGCGTAGTCGTCCGGGGTACCGATGCGCACCACGCCAACCATGTGCGGCATGCGCAGGGTGTTGAACACCTCGCCGTGCAGCTTGAGGATGCGCCGGGCATAGCCCAGCAGGACCTGGCCCTCGGCGGTGAGGCGCACCTGGCGGCCGTCGCGCTCGAACAGCTGGCGCTGCAGGATGTCCTCTTCCAGGCGCTTCATCTGCATGCTCACCGCTGACTGGGTGCGGTTGACCACCTCGCCGGCGCGGGTGAAGCCACCTTGCTCGGCGATGGCGACGAAGGTGCGCAGCACGTCCGCGTCGAGACTCTGATACTGGGACATGGCATCAATCTCCGAGATGCATGACATCAGAAACATTCGTTGGATTGATCTTAGGCCTGGGCAGAGACTGGAGCCATCCACAAGGAGGGCGTCAAGATGAAAGGTCATTTCAACGTTGCTCACCAGCCTGGGTCTACCCTCGGCCACCTGCTGCACGATGCCGGCGGGCGGCTGCTGCGCTGGTACGAGCTGCACCGCCAACGCGACGAACTGGCGCGCCTGAGCGATGCCACGCTGCACGACCTGGGGTTGTCGCGGGCGGATATCCAGCAGGAGGCCGACCGGCATTTCTGGGAGGATCCGTTGCGTAAATAGGCCGTGAAGGCTTTGCTGGCCTCTTCGCGGGTAAACCCGCTCCCACAGGTTCGCTGTTGTTCCCTGGTCAACGGTAACCCTGTGGGAGCGGGTTTACCCGCGAATGCTATGGTGCAGACACAGAATGAGTTGCAGAGCCACTGTGAGGTACCTCCATTGCCCCTCGAACTGTCTATCCACCAGGCCCGCCGTCTGGCCCTGTCCGCTCAGGGCTTCGGCAAGTCGCCCGGCAGCCCGCCGACCCTTGGCAGTCTCACGCGCATGTTCCAGCGCCTGGGCGTGGTGCAAATCGACTCGGTCAATGCCCTGGTGCGCTCCCACTACCTGCCGCTGTTTTCGCGCCTGGGCGACTACCCGCACGACCTGCTCGACCAGCTCGCCTGGGGCCAGCGCCGCCAGCGCCGATTGTTCGAGTATTGGGGCCATGAAGCATCGCTGCTGCCGCTGGCGCTGTACCCGCTGATGCGCTGGCGCATGGCCCACGCCGCCGACGGCAAGGGCATCTACCGGCAACTGGCCGCGTTCGGCCGCGAGCGGCGCGAGGTGATCGAGCGGGTGCTGGCGGCGGTGCGCGACCAGGGCGCGCTGGGCGCGGGCAGCCTGTCCACCCGCGAAGAGCGCGCCGGCCCCTGGTGGGACTGGAGCGAAGAGAAGCACGCGCTGGAATGGCTGTTCGCCGCCGGCGAGGTCACCGTGGCCGGGCGTCGCGGTTTCGAGCGCCTGTACGACCTGCCCGAGCGGGTGCTGCCGGCGGCCATCCTCGATCAGGCCCGGCCCAGCGAGGCCGAAGCGCACCAGGGCTTGCTGCTGCATGCCGCCGGCGCCCTGGGCGTGGCCACCGAACAGGACCTGCGCGACTACTTTCGCCTCTCGCCGCAGCAGAGCAAGGCCGCCCTGGCCGTATTGGTCGAGGCCGGGCACCTGCAGGCCTGCACCGTGCAGGGCTGGAAACAACCGGCCTATGTCGCGGGGGGGCCACGGATTCCCAGGCGCATCGAAGCCAGCGCCTTGCTCTCGCCGTTCGATTCGCTGGTCTGGGCGCGCGAGCGTACCGAGCGCCTGTTCGATTTCCGCTACCGCCTGGAGATCTACACGCCGGCGCATAAGCGGGTGTACGGCTACTACGTGCTGCCATTCCTGCACGACGGGCGCATCGCCGCCCGCCTGGACCTGCGTGCCGAGCGCGCCCACGGGCGCCTGGCGGTGCATGCGGTGCACGAAGAGGCGTTGGGGCTGGACGAGGCGGGCTACCAGGCGCTGGCGCTCAGCCTGCGGCAGCTGGCCAACTGGCTGGGCCTGGCGCAGGTGCAGCTCAACTGCCCCCGCGCCGAGGGCAGCCGGCTGCGTCAGGCATTGCTCAGCGGCGTACCTGCTTGAGGGTTTCGGCGATCAGGAACGCCAGCTCCAGCGACTGATCGGCGTTCATCCGCGGGTCGCAGTGGGTGTGGTAGCGGTCTGACAGGGCATCTTCGGTGATCGGCCGGGCGCCGCCGATGCACTCGGTGACGTTCTGCCCGGTCATCTCGATATGAATGCCGCCAGCGTGGCTGCCCTCGGCCTGGTGCACCTGGAAGAACTGCTTGACCTCATCGAGGATCTGCGCGAAATCGCGGGTCTTGTAGCCGCTGCTGGCCTTGATGGTGTTGCCGTGCATCGGGTCGGAGCTCCACAGCACCTGGCGCCCTTCGCGCTGCACGGTGCGGATCAGCCCCGGCAGGTGGTCGCCGACCTTGCCGGCGCCCATGCGCACGATCAGGTTCAGGCGGCCCGGGTCGTTGTCCGGGTTGAGCACATCGATCAGGCGGATCAGCTCCTCGGGGTTCATGCTCGGGCCGACCTTGACCCCGATCGGGTTGTGCACGCCGCGCAGGAACTCGACATGGGCGCCGTCGAGCTGGCGGGTGCGGTCGCCGATCCACAGCATGTGCGCCGAGCAGTCGTAGTAGTCGCCGGTCAGGCTGTCGCTGCGCACGAAGGCTTCCTCGTAGTTGAGCAGCAACGCTTCGTGGGCGGTGAAGAAGCTGGTCTCGCGCAGTTGCGGCGCGGTGTCCAGGCCGCAGGCGCGCATGAAGGCCAGGGTCTCGTCGATGCGGTTGGCCAACTGGTGGTACTTGTCGGCCAGCGCCGAGTTGGCGATGAAGTCCAGGTTCCACTTGTGCACCTGGTGCAGGTCGGCGAAGCCGCCCTGGGCGAAGGCGCGCAGCAGGTTGAGGCTGGCGGTGGCCTGGTGGTAGGCCTGCAGCAGGCGCTCGGGGTCGGGAACGCGGCTCTTTTCGTCGAAGCCGATGCCGTTGACGATGTCGCCACGGTAGGCGGGCAGGGTGATGTCGCCGATGGTCTCGTCATTGGCCGAGCGCGGCTTGGCGAACTGGCCGGCCATGCGCCCGACCTTGACCACCGGGCAGCCGGCGGCGAAGGTCATGACAATGGCCATCTGCAGCAGCACCTTGAAGGTGTCGCGGATCTTCGCCGCGGAGAATTCGGCGAAGCTCTCGGCGCAGTCGCCGCCCTGCAGCAGGAACGCCCGGCCCTGGGTCACTTCGGCGAACTGCCGGCGCAGCTCGCGTGCCTCGCCGGCGAACACCAGTGGCGGGTAGCTGGCCAGGGTCTGCTCCACCTTCAGCAGGTGCGCGGCGTCGGGGTAGATCGGTTGCTGCTGGATCGGCAGGGCGCGCCAGCTGTCAGGGGTCCATTGTCGGGTCATCGCAAGCTCTATCCATAAGTGTCGTTAAGGCCTGCCAGCCATGGTACGCCCGGGTGTGCTTGTTGCACCACCGGCATTGGCGGACAATGCACGTTTTGCGCGGGCAGGTGGTAAGGATGGCGACGGAGCGGGAAGAGCGGCTGCTGGCACGGGTCGAGGACGCCTTTGGCGTCATCAGCGTGTACGAGGTGGATGACTATCGCTTCCTCGAGTTCGGCGACGCCATCGAGCAGAGCTGCACCTTCACCGCCGACCCGAGCTGGCTGGAGTACGACTACACCCGCGCCATGCTGGTCGGCGCGCTGTGCCACGGGCAGCCGGAGAGCGCGCTGTTCCTCGGCCTTGGCGCCGGCACCCTGACCCAGGCGTGCCTGAAGTTCCTGCCGCTGGAGGATGTCGAGGCCATCGAGCTGCGCCCCGACGTGCCGCGCCTGGCCATGGAGTACATGGGCCTGGACGACGACCCGCGGCTGTATGTGCGGGTGGGCGACGCCCTCGAGCTTTTGCCCAGCGCCGAGAAGGCCGACCTGCTGTTCGTCGACCTTTATACCGACTATGGTCCCGGTGTCGGCCACCTGGCCTGGGGCTTCCTGGAGAACTGCCAGAAGCAGCTGAACCCCGATGGCTGGCTGGTGATCAACCAGTGGGCCGGGGACGACGGCAAGCCGCTGGGCGCAGCCTTGTTGCGTGGTTTGTACCACCGCCATTACTGGGAGCTGCCGGTGAAGGAGGGCAACGTGATCGTGCTGGTGCCGGCGGACCTGGAGCAGACGCTGGATATCGATGCCGTGCGGGCGCGGGCCGAAGCGTTGGCGCCGCGTCTGGGCTATTCGCTGGAATACCTGATCAAGGAAATCCGCCCGGCGACCTGATCCGAGTGTGCGCCCCCTGTAGGAGCGGCCTTGTGCCGCGAAAGGGCCGCACAGCGGCCCCGGCGATCTTGAGGTAGGCACACATCCTGGGGCCGCATTGCGGCCCATTCGCGGCACAAGGCCGTTCCTACAGGGAAACGATTCAGCCTGGATCCAATATGGCCCTTGATCTTCGAAATATTTCTCACAATTCACGGCTATTTCGGGTATAGTACGCGCCGGTCTTTTAGCGGACCTCAAAATCAGGTGGTGCAAATCCTCCGAATCCAGCTTCGGCTGCGCGTCCGCTAGGCGGACCTTCCCAAGACGTTCCTATTTCAATCGTTTTCGCAAATCCCCGCCGCCAAAGCTGCCTGGGTGACCGACTGGTCTTTCAAGGCATGTGCAGCTTTGGAGCATGGGTCTTTGCGGATGCACCTAGAGGCAGACCCATGACCCAGGAAACCGGCGGATTCGCCGCTCTCGAACTCAATCCGAACATCGTTGCTGCCGTCCTGGCCACCGGCTATGAAGAGCCGTCGGCCATCCAGCAACAGTCGATCCCGATCATCCTCGCCGGTCACGACATGATCGGCCAGGCGCAGACTGGCACCGGCAAGACCGCTGCCTTCGCCCTGCCGATCCTCAACAAGATCGACGTGAGCAAGCGCGAACCGCAAGCCCTGATCCTGGCGCCAACCCGTGAGTTGGCGCTGCAAGTAGCCACCGCTTTCGAAACCTACGCCAAGCAGATGCCGGGCGTTAACGTGGTGGCCGTGTACGGTGGTGCCCCGATGGGCCCACAGCTGCGTGCCATTCGCAATGGCGCACAGATCGTCGTCGCCACCCCGGGCCGCCTGTGCGACCACCTGCGCCGCGACGAGAAAGTCCTGTCCACCGTCCAGTACCTGGTACTCGACGAAGCTGACGAGATGCTCAAGCTGGGCTTCATGGATGACCTCGAAGTGATCTTCGACGCCATCCCTGCCACCCGCCAGACCGTGCTGTTCTCCGCCACCCTGCCGGCCTCGATCCGTGCCATCGCCGAGCGCCACCTGCGCGAGCCGAAGCACGTCAAGATCCAGAGCAAGACCCAGACCGTGACCGCGATCGAGCAGGCCCACCTGATGGTCCACGCCGACCAGAAGATCCCGGCCGTGCTGCGCCTGCTGGAAGTGGAAGAGTTCGACGCGCTGATCGCCTTCGTGCGCACCAAGCAAGCCACCCTGGACCTGGCCGCCGCCCTGGAAGCCAAAGGCTACAAGGCTGCTGCGCTGAACGGCGATATCGCCCAGAACCAGCGTGAGCGCGTGATCGACTCGCTCAAGGACGGCCGCCTGGACATCGTCGTCGCCACCGACGTCGCTGCCCGTGGTCTGGACGTACCGCGCATCACCCACGTGTTCAACGTCGACATGCCGTACGATCCGGAGTCCTACGTGCACCGTATCGGCCGTACCGGCCGTGCCGGTCGCGATGGTCGTGCGCTGCTGCTGGTCACCCCGCGTGAGCGCCGCATGCTGCAGGTGATCGAGCGTGTCACCGGTCAGAAAGTCGCCGAAGCCCGCCTGCCTAACCCGCAAGCCGTGCTGGATGCGCGCATCAAGAAGCTGACCAAGAGCCTGGCGCCGCTGGTGGCCGAGTCCGAAGCCAGCCACGGCGAGCTGTTCGACCGCCTGACCGCCGACCTGGGTTGCAGTGCCCGTGCCCTGGCCTCGGCCCTGCTGCGCAAGGCCACCAACGGTCAGGCGCTGGACCTGGCTTCGGTGGAGCGCGAGCAGCCGCTGGTACCGACCTACAGCCCGCGTGAGCGCACTGAGCGTACCGAGCGTGGCGAGCGTCCGGACCGTGGTGACCGCGAGCGCCGCGCGCCGATGCCGCTGGCCGAAGGCCGCGTGCGTTGCCGTACCGCCCTGGGTGCCCGTGACGGCATCGCCGCCAAGAACCTGCTGGGCGCGATCCTCAACGAGGGTGGCCTGGCGCGTGACGCCATCGGTCGTATCCAGGTGCGTGACAGCTTCAGCCTGGTCGAGCTGCCGGAAGACGGCCTCGAGCGCCTGCTGACCAAGCTCAAGGACACCCGCGTGGCCGGCAAGCAGCTGAAGCTGCGCCGTTACCGCGAAGACTGATCCTGGCGCTGCAATAAAAAATCCCCGGCCTTTTGGTCGGGGATTTTTTTTGCCTGTCCCGGCCTCTTCGCGGGTAAGCCCGCTCCCACAGGTATCGCGCTGTACCTGTGGGAGCGGGTTTACCCGCGAAGAGGCCCGTCAGTCGAACCGATAGATATCCATCCCCAGCGCCCCCAGCGTAAACCCCTGGTGCACGACCCCACACCGCCCACCAGCCCCCATGGCGAAGAACAACGGCAACAGATGCTCATCACTGGGATGGTTACGCAGCGCAAACGGCGCCTGCCGCCGATAATCCACCAGCGCCGCCTCATCCCCAGCGTTCAACCGCTCCACCACCCAGTCACGAAACGCCAGCGCCCAGGGCTCGACTGCGTCCGGCCCGGCATGCCAGTCCAGCTCGCCCAGGTTGTGGGTGATGCTGCCCGAGCCGACCAGCAGGATGCCTTCCTCGCGCAGTGCCGACAGCGCCCGGCCAACCTTCAGTTGCAGATCAGGACCGGCCTGGCTGGGCAGCGACACCTGAACCACCGGAATATCCGCCTCGGGATACATCAGTGAAAGCGGCACCCAGGCACCATGGTCGAAGGGCCGCTGCGAGTCCAACTGCGCGCCCAGGCGCTCGGCGATCCGCTGGGCCAGTTCCGGCGCGCCGGGCGCGGGGTATTGCACGGCATACAGCGCCGGCGGAAAACCATGGAAGTCATGCCAGGTCTGCGGCTGAGCGTTGCCCATCACCAGCAGCTCGCGGCTTTCCCAGTGCGCCGACACCACCACGATCGCCTTCGGCCGGGGCAGGGCACGGGCCAGCGCGGCAAGGGCCGGGCCACTGGCACCGGGTTGCAGGGCGAGCATGGGCGATCCGTGGGAGATGAACAGGCTGGGCAGCATGGCGGGGTCCTGGCAGGTAAGATGCTGCCATCTTCGATCAGCCTTCGATCGAGATCCAATATAAGTTTTCATAGGCTTTTATCGAAAAACCGGGAGGAATCATGGAGCCAGCGTTCTGGCACAAGCGGTGGGCGGACAACCAGATCGGCTTTCACCAATCCCAGGTGAACCCGTACCTGCAGGCGCACTGGCCGACCTTGGGGCTGGCCCCGGGCGCGCGGGTGTTGGTGCCGCTGTGTGGCAAGAGCCTGGACCTGCTCTGGCTGGCCGCCCAGGGCTATCGGGTGCTGGGGGTGGAGTTGTCGCGCAGGGCGGTGGCGGACTTCTTCACCGAGCATGGCCTGGTGGCGCAGATTGCCCGGCATGGTGCCTTCGAGGTGTGGCGCAGCGACGAGGTGGAGCTGTGGTGCGGGGATGTGTTTGCCCTGCGCGCCGAGGATCTGGCGGACTGCGCGGGGGTGTATGACCGGGCGGCGCTGATCGCCTTGCCGCTAGCGATGCGCGAGCGCTACATGGCGTTGTTGGGTGAGCAGTTGCCGGCGGCCTGTCGGGGGCTGTTGGTGACCCTGGATTACGACCAGGGATTGATCGACGGGCCACCGTTTTCGGTGCCGGACGCCGAAGTGCGGGCAGGGTTTTCCGGGTGGTGGGTCGACGATGTCGAGGCGCGGGAGATTCTCGACGAGAGTCCGAAGTTTCTCAAAGCTGGTGTCGAAAGTTTGGTTGAGCGAGTCTACAGCGTTCGGCGCTAAGCTGGCTTCAACCCTGTAGGAGCGGCCTTGTGCCGCGAAAGGGCTGCGCAGCAGCCCCAGGATCTTGGCATCATGCAAAATCGCCGGGGCTGCTGCGCAGCCCTTTCGCGGCACAAGGCCGCTCCTACAGGGGAGGGCGACATGGCAATGAAAAAGGGCGACCGAAGTCGCCCTTTCTTATTGCTGCCTGGATCAACCGCGACGGCGCAGCGCGTCGATGCGGTCTTCCAGCGGCGGGTGGCTCATCAGCAGGCCGGCCAGGCCATGCTTGAGGCCGCCATTGATGCCGAAGGCCTTCATGGTGTCGGGCATGTGCACCGGCAGGCCTTGTTCGGAGCGCAGGCGCTGCAGTGCGCCGATCATCGCGCCGGTACCGGCCAGGTGGGCGCCGGCTTCGTCGGCGCGGAACTCGCGGCGACGCGAGTACCACATGACGATGATGCTGGCGAGGATGCCCAGGACCAGCTCGGCGACGATGGTCGCGATGAAGTAGGCAATGCCGTGGCCTTCTTCGTTCTTGAAGATCACCCGGTCGACGAAGTTGCCGATGATGCGGGCGAAGAACATCACGAAGGTGTTCACCACGCCCTGCACCAGCGCCATGGTGACCATGTCGCCGTTGGCCACGTGGCCGATCTCGTGGGCCAGCACCGCACGCACCTCATCGGGCGAGAAGCGCTCCAGCAGGCCCTGGGAGACGGCGACCAGCGCGTCGTTGCGGTTCCAGCCGGTGGCGAAGGCGTTGGCCTCGTAGGCCGGGAAGATACCCACCTCGGGCATTTTGATGCCGGCCTCGCGGGACAGTTCCTCGACGGTCTGCAGCAGCCACTGTTCGTGACGGGTGCGGGGCTGGGTGATGATCTGGGTGCCGGTGGTCATCTTCGCCATCCACTTGGAGATGAACAGCGAGACGAGCGAGCCAGCGAAACCGAACACGGCGCAGAAGACCAGCAGCTGGCCGAGGTTGAGGTCAACCCCGTTGGCCGCCATGAACCCGTTGAAGCCGAACAGGCTCAGGGTAATGCTTGCAACCAGCACCACCGCGAGGTTGGTGGCTACAAACAACAGAATGCGCATCATGGTTGTTACGTTCTCCTGACGGATAAGTTCGTTGCGTACTGCGGGGTATATAAGGGGGAGGGCGCGGCTATTCAACCGGGCGACTATTTCAAACTGTGTACGCGAGGAGTATGGCAGAGGATGCCGGGCGTACCGTGGGATAGAGCGTTGCAGGATGTAAGAGGGATCGGGTCAACCCCTTCGCGGGTAAACCCGCTCCCACAGGTTCGGCGCCGAACCTGTGGGAGCGGGTTTACCCGCGAAAAGGCCATCAATCATTGCGAATAAGTGCGCAGGAAATTGCCGATCCGGCCAATGGCCTGTTCCAGGTCATCCACCCGCGGCAGCGTCACCACGCGGAAGTGGTCCGGCCATGGCCAGTTGAACGCCGTGCCCTGGACGATCAGCAGCTTCTCCGACAGCAGCAGGTCGAGCACGAACTTCTCGTCGTTGAAGATCGGGCAGACCTTCGGGTCGATCTTCGGAAACGCGTACAGCGCGCCCATCGGCTTGACGCAGCTCACCCCGGGGATGGCATTGAGCAGCTCGTAGGTGCGGTTGCGCTGCTCCAGCAGGCGGCCCGGCGGCAGCACCAGGTCGTTGATGCTCTGGTAGCCGCCCAGGGCGGTCTGGATCGCGTGCTGGGCCGGCACGTTGGCGCACAGGCGCATGTTGGCCAGCATGTCGATGCCTTCGATGTAGCTCTGGGCGTGGTGCTTGGGCCCGGAGATGATCAGCCAGCCGGAGCGGAAGCCCGCCACCCGGTACGACTTGGACAGGCCGTTGAAGGTCAGGCACAGCAGGTCCGGGGCCAGCGACGCGGTGCTGATGTGCACGGCCTCGTCGTAGAGGATCTTGTCGTAGATCTCGTCGGAGAACACCACCAGGTTGTGCTGGCGCGCCAGCTCCAGCATGCCCAGCAGCAATTCCTTGGAATACACAGCGCCGGTCGGGTTGTTCGGGTTGATGATCACCAGGGCCTTGGTGTTCGGGGTGATCTTGGCCTTGATGTCGTCCAGGTCGGGGAACCAGTCGGCCTGCTCGTCGCACAGGTAGTGCACCGGCTTGCCGCCGGCCAGGCTCACCGCGGCGGTCCACAGCGGGTAGTCGGGAGCCGGGATCAGCACCTCGTCGCCGTTGTTGAGCAGCGCCTGCATCGACATCACGATCAGCTCGGACACACCGTTGCCGAGGTAGATGTCCTCGATGGTGACGCCTTCGATTTCCTTCTGCTGGCAGTACTGCATCACCGCCTTGCGCGCGCTGAACAGACCCTTGGAGTCGCTGTAGCCCTGGGCGGTGGGCAGGTTGCGGATCACGTCCTGGAGGATCTCGTCCGGCGCCTCGAAACCAAACGGCGCCGGGTTGCCGATGTTCAGCTTGAGGATGCGGTGGCCTTCCTCTTCCAGGCGTTTGGCGTGCTTGAGCACTGGGCCGCGAATGTCGTAGCAGACATTGGCGAGCTTGTTCGATTTGCTGAACTGCATGATGAGATCCCGAGTGAGAATACGCGCCGCCCCTGCTCGAAAGGTTTGAAAGGGCGGGAAGCGGGTGCCAGACTGGCTGCCTTGCACACGAAGCCACCTAATATACGTGCCACCCGCGCCAGGGAAAAGCCGGTGCGAGGTGAAATTCAGCCTGCCGAGGTCCCATCATGCAAAAGATCGACAAAACCCTGGACGAATGGCGCGCCATGCTCGATCCGGCCCAGTACCAGGTGTGCCGGCTCAAGGGCACCGAGCGGCCGTTCAGCGGCAAGTACAACAGCGAGCGCGGCGATGGTATCTACCACTGCATCTGCTGCGACCTGGCGCTGTTCGACGCCAAGGCCAAGTTCGATTCCGGCTGCGGCTGGCCGAGCTTCTACGAGCCGATCGAAGAAGCCGCGATGATCGAGATCCGCGACACCTCCCACGGCATGATCCGCACCGAAGTCACCTGCGCGCAGTGTGATGCCCACCTGGGCCATGTATTTCCCGACGGCCCGCCGCCGACCGGGCTACGCTACTGCATCAACTCGGTGTGCCTGGACCTCAAGCCACGCGATTGACGGAGAGCGAACATGGCCGATGCGCTGCTGGACATCCCCTGCGTCACCCTCGGTGGCGAACAGAAAGTGCTGGGCGACTTCGCCGGCAAGGCGCTGCTGGTGGTCAACACCGCCAGCCAGTGCGGTTTCACCCCGCAATACAAGGGCCTCGAACGCCTGTGGCAGGAGTACCGCGACCAGGGCCTGGTGGTGCTGGGCTTCCCCTGCAACCAGTTCGGCAAGCAGGAGCCGGGCGACGCCCGCGAGATCGCGCAGTTCTGCGAGCTCAACTTCGGCGTGAGTTTCCCGCTGTTTCGCAAGATCGAGGTCAACGGCCCCGGTGCCCACCCGCTGTTCGCCGAGCTCAAGCGCCGGGCGCCGGGCGTGCTGGGCACGCAGAAGATCAAGTGGAACTTCACCAAGTTCCTGGTCGACCCGCGCACCGGCAAGGTCAGCCGCTTTGCCCCGACCACCAAGCCCGAGGCGCTGAAGTCGGCGATCGAGCCGCTGCTCAACCGCTGACCGGCACCCAGTGCTCGATCAGCGCCAGCAGTTCCTCGCGGCGGAACGGCTTGGCCAGGTAGTCGTTCATGCCTGCGGCGCGGCAGCGCTCGCGCTCCTCGGGCATGGCGTTGGCAGTCAGCGCGACGATCGGCAGCTCCGGCCAGCGGCTGCTCTGGCGGATCCGTCGGCTGGCCTCGTAGCCATCCATCACCGGCATGTTGCAGTCCATCAGCACCAGGTCGAAGCTGTCCCGCTCCAGGCAGTCCAGGGCCTCCTGGCCGTGGGCAGCCACCTGCACCTGGCAGCCGAGCTTGCCCAGCATGCACTTGGCCACCAGCTGGTTCACCGGGTTGTCCTCCACCAGCAGGATGCGCGCCCTGAGCTCGCGCGAGGCCGGTACCTCGTGGGGCAGTGGCGCGTTGGGCTCGCCCTGCAAGGTGCGGCGCAGGGTCTGGTACAAGGCATTGCGAGCCAGGGGGCGGGCCAGTTGCTGCAAGGGCGCCAGTTGCTCGGCCTGCTCGGTGGGCAGGAAGTTACCGTAGGCGGTCACCAGCAGGATCGGTGCCTCGATGGCCGGGCGCAGGTCGAGCACGTGGTCCAGGTCGTCGGTAATCAGCAGGTCGACAGCCGTGCCGGCCAGGTCCTTGGCATCCTCATGACGCACGTATTCCAGCCCCCAGCGCGGCAACAGCCCCTCCAGCAGCTCGGCCAGGCCACTGCCGGGGTTGCCCAGGGCCACCACCCGCCCGTTCAATGGCGCCGGCGGGATCGCCTCGGTGTGCGCCGGTAGCGGCAGGTCGGCGCTGAAGCGGCTGCCGAAGCCGGTTTCGGACTGGATATGCAGATGCCCCTGCATGGCCTTGCACAGGTTGCGGGTCAGGGCCAGGCCCAGGCCAGTGCCGCCGTACTGGCGAGTGATGCCGGCGCCGGCCTGGGTGAACGGCTGGAAGATCCGCGCCTGGGCCTCCTCGGGGATGCCGATGCCGGTGTCGCTCACCTCGAGGCGGATACCGCCGACGATGCTGCAAAGGCGCACGTCGACGCGGCCGAAACGGGTGAACTTGAGGGCGTTGGACAGCAGGTTGCTGACGATCTGCCGCACCCGGGTCGGGTCGCCCAGCACCGTGCTGGGGAAGTCAGGGGCGACCAGGCAGGTCAGCTCGACGCTGGGCGCGGCGTTTTGCGACAGCAGGTTGGCGGTGTCCTCGACCATGGCGCCGAGGTCGAACGGAATGCGCTCGAGCTCCAGCTGGCCAGCGTCGAACTTGGACAGGTCGAGGATATCGTTGAGCAACTCCACCAGTACCTTGCCCGAGTCGTGGGCGATCGACAGCTGCTGGCGCTGCTCGGGCGCCAGGCCACTGTCCAGGGCCAGGGCGATCATGCCCAGCATGCCGTTGAGCGGGGTGCGGATCTCGTGGCTCATGTTGGCCAGGAAGGCGGCGCGGGCCTGGGCCATGTCCAGGGCGCGCTGGCGCGCCTCGTCCAGCTCCTGGTTGGACAGGCTCAGGCGGCTGTTGCTGGCCTTGAGCTCGGTGGTGCGCGCCGAGACGATGTCCTCCAGCTCGTTGAGGTACTGGGTCAGACGGTTCTCGGCGGTGCGCCGCTGCTGGATCTCGGTGGCCATGCTGACGAACTGCTGGTTGGCGACCCGCACCAGCACGCCGATCTCGTCGTTCTCGTGGCCCTTGGGGCAGTCCACGCGGTTCTGCCTGGGCGTGCGCGCATCGTTGCCGCTGAGCGCGCCGATCACCGTCACCAGCGGCTTGGTCAGCATCAGGTAGAACAGCCCCAGGAGAATGCCGGTGAGCACCAGGCTGCGGGCAAAGCCGTTGACCAGGGTGACCCCGGCGCGGTCGAGGAAGCGCCCGCCGAAGGTGTAGGTGTCGACATCCAGGTAAAGGGTGCCGAGGTATTCGTCGGGCATGTGGGCGAGGAACAGTCGGTCCTGGAACTGGCGCTGCTCGCCGAACAGGAAGTCCGACAGCGGTCGGTAGCGGCTCTCCGTGCTGGGGCGCTGCACGTCGGCCAGCACGGTGTCGTTGTTGTCGATCAGCCGCGCACGGATCAGCGCTGGCGATTTCAGCAGGCCGCCGGTCAGCTCCTGGGCCAGCTCCGTGTCGATGTTGTAGGCGATGCGCGAGGCCGTGTCGTGGCTGATCTTCAACAGTGCCTGAATTTCACGGTTGATGGACGCGTCTTCGCTGGCATAATCGATGCCGATCTGGATGAGACTGAGCAATGTTCCCAGGATGAAGCCGACCAGGACTGTCAACCGGGCTTGCTTGTATGACAGGCGATTGGTGAACTTGATATCCATGGGTCCCAAGCCGGTTACTTGCTCCGTGCGCTGCGCAAGCATAGCCGATCAGCCCTGGCTGCTGGCGGGTCTGTCGAACATTCAGCTTTTGTCCGTGCCGGCCCCTTCGCGGGTAAACCCGCTCCCACAGGGTCCACTGCCTGCTGTGGGAGCGGGTTTACCCGCGAAGGGGCCGGCACGGTACCGAAACCTGATTTGCAGGAGCCCTCATGGACACCCGCCTTACCGCTTTCCTTGACCGCGCAGAATCCGTCCTCGCCCGCCTCGAACCCCTGCTGCCGGCCCCGCGCCCGGACATCGACTGGACCCGCACCCTGGCCGCCCGCTGGCAGCGCGACGGCCGCAGCGGCTACCTGATGCCCCTCGAAGTCAGCCTCGACATCCGCCTGTCCGACCTGATCGGCGTCGATCAGCAGCGTGAACAGCTGGGCCGCAACACCCACCAGTTCATCAACGGCATGCCGGCCAACCACGCCCTCTTGTGGGGTTCGCGCGGCACCGGCAAGTCGTCGCTGGTGCGTGCGCTGTTGGCCGAGCATGCCGGCGCCGGCCTGCGCCTGATCGAAATCGAGCGCGACCACCTGGCCGACCTGCCGCGGGTGGTCGAGCAACTGCAAAAACTTGAACAACGCTTCATCCTGTTCTGCGACGACCTGTCGTTCGAAGCCGGGGAGGGTGACTACCGGGTGCTCAAGAGCGTGCTCGACGGCTCGCTGGAGCAAGCCCCGGACAACGTGCTGCTGTACGCCACCTCCAACCGCCGCCACCTGGTGCCGGAGAAGCAGAGCGACAACGAGAACTGGAAGATGGTCGACGGCGAGCTGCACCCCAACGAGGCGGTGGAGGACAAGATCGCCCTGTCCGACCGTTTCGGCCTGTGGCTGTCGTTCTACCCGTTCAGCCAGGAGCATTTCCTCAACGTGGTCGAGCACTGGATCGGCCAGCTGGCGCGCCCGGCCGGGCTGCAGTGGCAGCGCAGCGAAGCGCTCGACATCCTCGCCGTACGCTGGGCCACCGGCCGCGGCAACCGTAATGGCCGTTGTGCCTATCAGTTCGCCCGCTACTGGGTCGGGCTGCAATTGCTGGAGCAGAAATAAATGATCGACCTCAACGCCAGTGGCCAAGGCCTCGATGGCTACGACCTGCTGGCCGCGCAAGTGCAGGCGCTGTTCGCCGACGAGCGCGACTTCATCGCCAACGCCGCGCAGTTCTCGGCCTTTTTGTACAACCAGGTAGAGGACCTGAACTGGGCGGGCTTCTATATCAACCGCAACGAAGAACTGGTGCTCGGCCCGTTCCAGGGCCAGGTGGCCTGCGTGCGCATCCCCTTCGGCCGGGGCGTGTGCGGTGCCGCGGCGGCTACCCGCACGACCCAGCGGGTCGAGGATGTGCATGCGTTCCCCGGGCATATCGCCTGTGACAGCGCGTCCAACAGCGAGTTGGTGATCCCGTTGGTCAAGGCCGGCAGGCTGATCGGCGTGCTCGACCTGGACAGCCCGAAGCTGGCGCGCTTCAGCGAGGCCGACCAGGTGGGGCTGGAGCGGTTGGTCGAGGTGTTCCTCGAGTTGACCGATTGCTGAAATGAAGAAGGGGCCTGCGAAGGCCCCTTTCTTTATCAAGATCGCTGGGGGCTGCTTCGCAGCCCTTTCGCGGCACAAGGCCGCTCCTACAGGCAATCGCAACCCTCTGTAGGAGCGGCCTTGTGCCGCGATAGGGGCGCAAAGCGCCCCCCAGAATCCCGGTCAGTCGTAAATAACCTTCTTCTTCCAGGTCTCATCCTCATCAGTCTTGAGCCCCTGGGTCAGCGCATTCTGTTCGTTCTCCGCCGGCTCCATCTGGTCCAGCACCTGGGCGTTGGCCCGGTTCAGCAGTTTCTCAAGGTAAGTCAGCTGCTCTTCATACTGCTTGGGCTCAGGCTGCTTGCGCAGGTACTGCACGCCACGCTCGAACGCCAGGCGCGCCTGCCCCGGCTGGTTTTGCTGCAGGGCCTGCTGGCCGAGGTTGTTGAAGAACTCGATATGCAGCAACACCAGGATATGGCGGATCTCCTTGACCCAGTACTTGCCCTCGTTGGTCGCGAGGAACCCTTCCTGGGTGGCGCGCACGATCTGGTTGTGCAGCAGCTCCAGCAAAAAGCGCACATCCTTGGCCTTGACCTCGGTTTGGATCGGCGAGGGCGGGTTGCTGACCGGGATTCTCTCACCCTGGCCGATCAGCCCCTCCAGCTCGGCGATACGTGCCTTGAGGTCACCACTGTGCTTGTCCAGCGCCAGCTGGCGCTGGTTGAGGTTCAGTTCGAGGCGGGTCAACAGCAGCTTGAGCGCAGGCGTCATGAACTGCCCGGGGAAGGTCTCGGTGATTTCGCCGCAGCGGCGCAGGCGGTCGGCCAGCTCGACCTTGAGCCGTGCACGCTCGAGCTTGCCGTTCTCGACCACATTGTTGAGGTAGCCGATCACGATCAGCAGCGCGATACCCGCAACGATAAGCAGGGTGATCAGAAGTGGTGTCACCGTTAACGCCTCATGAAGAAGTTTTGCATCTATCGAGAGTGTAGTGAGTCCGCCCGAAAGCGAACAGTGCAGCCTGGCGGACAGTCCTGCGCGCCCTTGAATCCGTGAAGCATTCGTGGGAGCGGGCTAGCCCCGCGATGAGGCCCTCAAGCCTTGCTTATATGTATCGGCCCATCATCCAAAACCTACAGATAGTGGCACATCGCTACGAGCTTGCCGAGCCAACGTCAGAAAAGCAACGCCAATCCCCGGACGCATCCTGCACCACCGCCCATGACGACGGGAAGTCATTGATTTAAATAAATTTCTACAAAGGGGTTGACGACCTTCCAAGGCATCCATAGAATGCGCGCCACTTGCAGCGTAAAGCACACAGCGAAACGCGACAGAGAGTGAAAGCAAGCAGTACTTTAATAGGTAATGCGAGCAGCGTGTCCCCTTCGTCTAGTGGCCTAGGACACCGCCCTTTCACGGCGGTAACAGGGGTTCGAGTCCCCTAGGGGACGCCATATTTGCGGGAATAGCTCAGTTGGTAGAGCACGACCTTGCCAAGGTCGGGGTCGCGAGTTCGAGTCTCGTTTCCCGCTCCAGTTTCTCCGGCACTGCTTAGGCAGGGCAGGAAAAGAAAATCCAGGCTGAATCGTGAGGTTCATGTTCTGGTGCGCTGAAAAGCGTCGGCTTAGTCCCCTTCGTCTAGTGGCCTAGGACACCGCCCTTTCACGGCGGTAACAGGGGTTCGAGTCCCCTAGGGGACGCCATATTTGCGGGAATAGCTCAGTTGGTAGAGCACGACCTTGCCAAGGTCGGGGTCGCGAGTTCGAGTCTCGTTTCCCGCTCCAGTTTCAACGCATCGTTTCCGACGGTGCAGGTGGTGAAGGTCGTCAAGGCGCTTCACGCCACATGCGGTAAAGCTTCACCCTGCGGGAATAGCTCAGTTGGTAGAGCACGACCTTGCCAAGGTCGGGGTCGCGAGTTCGAGTCTCGTTTCCCGCTCCAAATTGAAAACGCCACTTCGTTTGAAGTGGCGTTTTTTTTTTTGCTCGCGAGATTGGTTTTTTGGGGCGAGCTGGCTCTGCACACCTATCAATTTTACTAGTTGGCTAATGTCGTCTGGGGGCGTACAACGGCATGGCGCTACTCGTTACGCCCGATGTTCGTACTCATACCATCAGTTATTACTCTGTCGGGGGAGAATGTTGGGCGCGCCTGATCACACTCCATTCTGCCTTGAACAAGGAAGGAGCAATGACCGTGACGATCGAAACGACGGATTTGGAAGTCCAGCTGGAGATATGTAAACGGGCGGTCGATGCGTGGAGGCGTTATGAAGAAAGTAAAGGGAAGCAGCCCCCTTCGCAGGTAGAACGACTTCGACTGGAAGCAGAGTTCTTATGTTCTTCGGCGCATCATTTTTTCGGGGGTGAGGCTAGGATTCCCCCTGACTTGCTAGATCGTGATTTGGCGGAGTGAATTCACTTGTCCCGCTCAGGTGATTGGGGTTCCCGGCCCAGATGGGGCCGGGATGCATCTATATCAGTGAATATCACCCTGAGCAGGCTTGGCTAGCAGTTGCTTTTCTTGGTGCCAATCAAACGCTTCACCGTTCTGCTCGGCCTCGTAGCGGCGCTCTTCCAGCGTTTGGTAAAGCTCCAACTCTTCATCCGGCATGAAGTGCAGGCAATCGCCACCAAAGAACCACAGCAGGTCACGCGGCACCAGATGGGCGATCTGCGGGTAGCGCTGGATCACCTGGCAGATCAGGTCTTGGCCCAGGTACTGGCTTTGCAGCGGGTCCTGGGGCAGCAGGGTGAGCAGTTCGTCGAAGCGCTCGAGGAACAGGGCGTGGCTTTCCTCCGGGACCTGTTCGGCTTCACCCAGCGCGGCCAGGATGGTGCGCAGGTGGTGGAGCAGTTGCAGGTGGTAGTCCAGGTGGGGGTTGGCCATGGCGGCGGTCCTCGGGGTGGTTGAAACGGGGGGCGGAGTATACGCCGGTTTTGCATAGGCTGGCAGCGTAGCTGCCTGTGCTGGCGCTATCGCGGGGCAAGCCCGCTCCCACGAACACATGTTCACGGCTTGTTCGTGGGAGCGGGCTTGCCCCGCGATGTTGTCGATGAATGTTCAGCGCACTTTGCCTGCTTCGGGCAACAGCACTTCCTTGTCGAACGCATCCACATCGATCACCACCCGCCGCGCCTGCTCGGCCTGATGCAGGCGTTGGCCTTCCTCCGCTTGCAAGGCGCCCGCTTCGATGGCGGCGTCGATCACCGATTGCCCTGGTGTCGCCTGCACCTTACCTTCCTTGATGGCCTGATGCAGCGCCTTGTGCAGTGGGGCGGCATCGTCCAGCAGGTCGCAGGCGGTCTGCAGCGCGGCCACCGGGTCGCCGTCGGCCTGAGGCCTGAAGCAACCCGCCAGCAGCTCTTCCAGCGCCGGGTCGCCTTTGCGGCGGCCGATCAGCGCCGCCACCTCGGCATCCAGCTCATCGCTGGGCCCGGTATGTCGGCGGCCGAACGGGAACACCAGCACGCGCAGGGCGCAGCCCAGGAAGCGGTTGGGGAAGTTGTCGAGCAACGCATCGAGTGCTTTCTCGGCCTGCCCCAGGCTTTCCTCCAGGGCCCAGCGCAGCAGGGGGCGCAGGTGTTCGGGCGAGCCGAGGTCGTGGTAGCGCTTGAGCGCGGCGCTGGACAGGTACAGGTAGCTGAGCACATCACCCAGCCGGGCGCTCAGGCGTTCGCGGCGCTTGAGCGCGCCGCCCAGCAGCATCATCGACAGGTCGGCCAGCAGGGCGAACGCCGCCGCCTGGCGGTTGAGGGCGCGGAAGTAGCCCTGGCTCAAGGCATCGCCCGGGACCTTCTCGAAATGCCCCAGGCCCAGGCCCAGCACCAGGGTGCTGGCGGCGTTGCCGGCGGCGAACAGGATGTGCTGCAGCAGCAGGTCGTCGAACTCGTTCAGCGCCTGGTCGTGGTCCTCGCGTCCGGCCAGGGCCATTTCCCTGAGCACGAACGGGTGGCAGCGGATCGCGCCCTGGCCGAAGATCATCAGGTTGCGCGACAGGATGTTCGCCCCCTCGACGGTGATGAAGATCGGCGCGCCTTGCCAGTTGCGGCCCAGGTAGTTGTTCGGGCCCATGATGATGCCCTTGCCGCCGTGCACATCCATGGCGTGCTGGATGCATTCGCGGCCGCGCTCGGTGAGGTGGTACTTGAGGATCGCCGACAGCACCGAGGGTTTTTCCCCCAGGTCGACAGCCTTGGCGGTGAGCAGGCGGGCGCTGTCCATCAGCCAGGCGTTGCCGCCGATGCGTGCCAGGGATTCCTGGATGCCTTCGAAGGCGGCCAGCGGTACGTTGAACTGTTCGCGCACGCGGGCGTATTGGCCGGTGACCAGGCTGGTGTACTTGGCCGCGCCCGTGCCGACCGCCGGCAGGGAGATTGAGCGGCCCACTGACAGGCAGTTCATCAGCATCATCCAGCCCTTGCCGAGCATGGCCTGGCCGCCGATCAGGCAGTCCAGCGGCACGAATACGTCCTTGCCGCTGTTGGGGCCGTTCATGAACGCGGCGCCAAGCGGCAGGTGGCGCTGGCCGATCTCCACGCCGGGGAGGTCGGTGGGGATCAGCGCCAGGCTGATGCCCAGCTCGGTCTGCTCGCCCAACAGGTGGTCGGGGTCGTAGGCCTTGAAGGCCAGGCCCAGCAGGGTGGCGACCGGGCCGAGGGTGATGTAGCGCTTTTCCCAGTTCAGGCGCAGGCCGATGACTTCTTCACCCTGCCACTGGCCTTTGCAGATGACGCCGGTGTCGGGCATGGCCCCGGCGTCGGAGCCGGCCAGGGGGCCGGTGAGGGCGAAGCAGGGGATGTCGTCGCCACGGGCCAGGCGCGGCAGGTAGTGGCTGCGCTGTTCGTCGGTGCCGTAGTGCAGCAGCAGTTCGGCCGGGCCCAGGGAGTTGGGCACCATCACCGTGGAGGCCAGGTCGCCGCTGCGGGTGGCCAGTTTCATCGCCACCTGGGAGTGGGCGTAGGCCGAGAAGCCCTTGCCGCCGTATTCCTTGGGGATGATCAGGGCGAAGAAGCCGTGCTGCTTGATGAAGTCCCAGGCTTGCGGCGGCAGGTCGAGGTCCTGGCCGATCTGCCAGTCGCTGACCATGGCGCACAGCTGCTCGGTGGGGCCGTCGATGAAGGCCTGTTCTTCCTCGCTGAGCTTGGGCGCGGGGTAGTCGAGCAGGGTGTTCCAGTCGGGGCGGCCGCTGAACAGGTGGCCGTCCCACCACACGGTGCCGGCGTCGATGGCTTCGCGCTCGGTCTGCGACATCGGCGGCAGGGTGCGCTGGAACCAGCTGAACATCGGCGCGGTGAACAGTTTGCGGCGCATTTCTGGCAGGACGAAGAAGGCGACCTTGAGGGCGATCACCACCCAGATCAGCGTCAGCAGCCAGCCCGGCGCCGTGCTGAACAGGCCCATGAGCAGGGTGTAGGCGGCGATTGCCGCGAGGATCTGCAACGGCGCCAGGCGTCGATGCAGGAGATACGCGGCGCCTAGCACCAGGACCAGCAACCACAACAGCAGCATGATTCTTCCTCCTTGGAAGCGGGGCGGGGGGCGATCCACAGAGCTTAGACGTGTTGGGGTGGATGGCCTGCTTAGAAGACTGACCGGGTTGGGTGGCGGGAGTTCGGTGGCGGTTGGGGGATTGTGGGGCTGCGTTGCAGCCCTTTCGCGGCACAAGGCCGCTCCTACAGACGGCCGCGATCCCATGTAGGAGCGGCCTTGTGCCGCGAAAGGGCCGCAAAGCGGCCCCGGGGATCATTTACTTCTGTTCAACCCCACCTCCATGTCATCGATCAGCGCCTTGGCCATGGCGCTGAGGATCCGCGCCGAGCTGCCGGCCAGCAGGTCGCCTTCCATCTCCGCTTCGCAGGTCAGGTGGCGGATGCAGCCGAGCAGCACCGACAACTCGCTGAAGGCGTCTTCGAAGGTAACGCCCGGCTCGACCTTGAACAGGTCCAGGCAGGTGATGCGGCCTGCGGTATGCCCGCGGCTCATGGCTGCACCTGCGGCTTGTGCTCGAGCAGGGCGCAGGCGAGCTGACCGAGGTAGTCGCTGACGGTGAACAGGCGGTCCTGGGCTTCGCCGGGCTCGGTCTTGAAGTAGATGTCGAGGACATCGGAGATGGCGGTGGCCACTTCGACGGCGGCGGCCATGGCGTCGTCGCGGGGGAGGGTGGGGCGGATGGTGATGAAGTGGGAGAGACGGGGTGGGTCGGGGACGATTTTTTTCATGGTCGAGCTTCCTTGTGGTTACGAGTAACCACCACCCGCATCCTTTCTCACGAGATCAAGGTGGCAGCCATGTACGAGGTGAGAAATCCGGGCCACAAGGTAAACCCGGCCAGACCGAGGTCTGCCCGTACACGGCCACCATGACGGAGGCGCGTTACCGTTGTGGAAATCGGGTTTCTCACACCCGGTCACCCAATTGGGCGACCCGATGAAGTTATCCCCGGGGTATTTCCCCGACAACGTGGCGGCTTCCGGCAAGCGCGTAGGATAGTTCCCAAGCTTTGCTGGCTGAAGCATTTGGTTTCAGGTTCGGAAAGATCTGACAGTCTCTGAGGTCGCTGGGGCTGCTGCGCAGCCCTTTCGCGGCACAAGGCCGCTCCTACAGGATATGCGCCAGTTCTGCCGTGGTGCGGTCCCTGTAGGAGCGGCCTTGTGCCGCGAAAGGGCCGCAAAGCGGCCCCCCGGTTTCACTGGCACCGCCCACCGCTTGGGGTAGACTGGCCCCCTCCCGCATTCATTAAGGACGTTGCCATGCTGAAGATCTGGGGCCGCAAGAATTCGAGCAATGTGCGCAAGGCGTTGTGGATCGCCCACGAGCTGGGCCTGGACTTCGAGTCCATCGATGCCGGCGGCGCCTTCGGCGTGGTCAACGAACCGCATTACCGGGCACTCAATCCCAACGGCCTGGTGCCCATGCTCGAAGACGCCGACCTGGTGCTGTGGGAGTCCAACACCATCGTGCGCTACCTGTGCGCCGAGTACGGCGAAGAACAAGGCTGGTACCTCGACGACCCGCGCCAGCGCGCCCTGGCCGACAAGTGGATGGACTGGACCACCTCGTCCTTCGCCGGCCCCTTCCGTCCGCTGTTCTGGGGCCTGCTGCGCACCCCCGAGGAGCAGCGCGACTGGGTGGCGATCAACGCCGCGCACAAGCAGTGCGCGCAACTGCTGGCCATCGCCGACGAGACCCTGGCCAGGCAGCCGTACCTCTCCGGCGAGCAGATCGGCATGGGCGACATCCCCCTGGGCAGCTTCATCTACGCCTGGTTCGAAATGCCCATCGAACGCCCGGCCATGCACCACCTCGAAGCCTGGTACGCGCGCCTCAAGCAGCGCCCGGCCTACCAGGCGGCGGTGATGACCGCCCTGACGTGACGCCACTTCGATAGTCATTATCAATAGATGTGACTGTACTTGTGCGGCCAGCCCTTGCACCATGGCCGCACTCACTGCGCCAGTGACTTTGCCTGGCGTGTCCCGAACCCTTTTCTCGGTACCCGACCCGCTATGAGTTCCGCCCTGTCCATCCGACAGCTGACCAAGACCTACGGCAACGGTTTCCAGGCCCTCAAGGGCATCGACCTGGACGTTTCCGAAGGCGACTTCTTCGCCTTGCTCGGCCCCAACGGCGCCGGCAAGTCCACCACCATCGGCATTCTCTCGACCCTGGTGAACAAGACCAGCGGCACGGTCAACGTGTTCGGCCACGACCTGGACCGCGAGCCGGCGGCGCTCAAGCGCTGCCTGGGCGTGGTGCCCCAGGAGTTCAACTTCAACCAGTTCGAGAAGACCTTCGACATCGTCGTCACCCAGGCCGGCTACTACGGCATCCCGCCCAAGGTGGCCAAGGAACGCGCCGAGCAGTACCTGACGCAACTCGGGCTGTGGGACAAGCGCGACGTGCCGTCGCGTTCGCTGTCCGGCGGCATGAAGCGCCGGCTGATGATCGCCCGGGCGCTGATCCACGAGCCGCGCCTGTTGATCCTCGACGAGCCGACCGCGGGGGTCGACATCGAGCTGCGCCGTTCGATGTGGAGCTTCCTCACCGAGCTCAACCAGAAGGGCATCACCATCATCCTCACCACCCACTACCTCGAAGAGGCCGAGCAGCTGTGCCGCAACATCGGCATCATCGACCACGGCACCATCGTCGAGAACACCAGCATGCGCCAGCTGCTGGGCAAGCTGCATGTCGAGACCTTCGTCCTCGACCTCAAGCACGACCTGCCCGCCGCCCCTGAGCTGCAGGGCTACCCGTGCCGGCTGATCACCCCGCACACCCTGGAGGTGCAGGTGGACAAGGACATCGGCATCACCGCGCTGTTCGGCCAGCTGGCGTTGAAGAACATCGAGGTGCAAAGCCTGCGCAACAAGACCAACCGACTCGAGGAGCTGTTCGTGTCCCTGGTGGAAAAGAACCTGTCGAAGGTGGCCGTATGAGTGTGGAGCTGCGCACCAACTGGGTCGCCCTGAACACCATCGTCTACCGCGAAGTGCGGCGCTTCCTGCGCATCTGGCCGCAGACCCTGCTGCCGCCGGCGATCACCATGGTCCTGTACTTCGTGATCTTCGGTAACCTGATCGGCCGGCAGATCGGTGACATGGGCGGCTTCACCTACATGGAGTACATCGTGCCGGGGCTGATCATGATGTCGGTGATCACCAACTCCTACGGCAACGTGGTGTCGAGCTTCTTTGGCAGCAAGTTCCAGCGCTCCATCGAGGAACTGATGGTCTCGCCGGTGTCGCCGCACACCATCCTCGTCGGTTATGTGCTGGGTGGCGTGCTGCGCGGCTTGGCGGTGGGGGTGATCGTGACTTTCCTGTCGCTGTTCTTCACCGATTTGCAGGTGCATCACCTGGGGGTGACGGTCATCGTGGTGCTGCTGACGGCGACGATCTTTTCGCTGCTGGGCTTTGTCAACGCAGTATTCGCCCGCAACTTCGACGACATCTCGATCATTCCGACCTTCGTGCTGACGCCGCTGACCTACCTGGGCGGGGTGTTCTACTCGATCAACCTGCTGCCGCCGTTCTGGCAGACCGTGTCGTTGGCCAACCCCGTGCTGCACATGGTCAACTCGTTCCGCTACGGCATCCTAGGGGTGTCGGACATCAGCATCGGCACGGCGATCAGCTTCATGCTGGTGGCCACCGCGCTGCTCTACCTGCTGTGCGTGCGCCTGCTGGTCAGCGGCCGCGGCATGCGTGCCTGAGCTGCGGGTGAGGGCACAGCGGCACTGGCGCCGGCGCCACTGCCGGCCCACCCACCAGCGCCAGTAGCCCATGGTGGTGAAGTAGGCGAGCACGCCGAGCACCACCCCGCACACCACCGAGCCGAGCAGGAACGGTTGCCAGATCGTCGCCAGCTGGTCGGTGACCCAGTCGACGGTGATCTCGTCGGGCAGCGTGCGCGGCGGCACCTGCATCAGCCAGGCGCCGGTCATGTAGGTGACGAAGAACACCGGCGGCATGGTCAGCGGGTTGGTCAGCCACACCAGGCTCACCGCGATCGGTAGGTTGCCGCGCACCGGGATCGCCAGCGCGGCGGCCAGCAGCATCTGCATGGGGATGGGGATCAACGCCGCGAACAGACCGACGCCCATGGCCCGCGCCACCGAATGGCGATTGAGGTGCCACAGGTTGGGGTCGTGCAGCAGCTTGCCGAAAAAACGTAAGGACTTGTGTTCGCGGATGCTGGTCGGGTCCGGCATGTAGCGTTTGAACAGACGGCGCGGCATGTGGGCTCCCGGCGGGGTTGAAGGGCGTCAGTATGCCTTCATTCAAGCGCAACCTCGTTCAGAGTTTGTGACAATTGATTAGCAGGTTTTTCCCGCCAATCGGCTAAGCCTCAGGGGGCGTTTTCGCTTCTGGAGCTCTATCTCATGCGCACAGGGATGCTGGCGCTGGTCCTCGGGCTGTTGAGCCTGCGCTTCTTGCCTGCCTTGCCACCGGTCGGATGGCTGATTCCACTGCTGTTGCTGGCCCTGGCCTGCCTGCGTACCCGGGCCTGGCCGCTGGGCGGGTTCCTGCTGGGTGTTTGCTGGGCCTGCTGGTCGGCGCAGCAGGCCCTGGACGACCGCCTGCCGGCCGCGCTGGACGGCCGTACGCTGTGGCTGGAGGGGCGGGTGGTGGGCCTGCCGACTCGCACCGAGCGCGGCGTGCGTTTTGAGCTGGAGCAGCCGCAGTCGCGCCGGGCCCGGTTGCCGCAGCGGGTGCAATTGAGCTGGTTTGACGGGCCGCCGCTGCGGGCGGGGGAGCACTGGCGGCTGGCAGTCAACCTGCGTCGGCCGCAGGGCCTGCTCAACCCGCATGGCCCGGATCAGGAGGCCACGCTGTTGGCACGGCGGGTCGGCGCCACCGGCACGGTCAAGGCCGGTACACGCCAGGGGGAGGAGGCCAGCAGTTGGCGCGACGGCCTGCGCCAGCGCTTGCTGGCCACCGATGCCCATGGCCGGGAGGCGGCGTTGACCGCCCTAGTGCTCGGGGATGGGGCAGGCCTGGCACGGGAGGATTGGCAGGTGCTGCAGGCCACCGGCACGGTGCACCTGCTGGTGATTTCCGGACAGCACATCGGCTTGCTGGCCGGATTGGTCTATGGGCTGGTGGCAGGGTTGGCGCGTCTGGGGGCCTGGCCCCGGCGGTTGCCGTGGCTGCCCTGGGCCTGCGGCCTGGCGATGACGGCGGCGCTAGGGTACGGCTGGCTGGCGGGGTTCGGCGTGCCGGTGCAGCGGGCGTGCCTGATGCTGGCGGTGGTGCTGCTCTGGCGCTTGCGTTTTCGTCACCTGGGCGCCTGGGTGCCGTTGCTGATGGCGCTGTCGGGCGTGCTGCTGGTCGAGCCGCTGTCCAGCCTGTTGCCGGGGTTCTGGCTGTCGTTCACTGCCGTGGCGGTATTGGTGTTGTGCTTTGCCGCGCGGCTGGGCGCCTGGCGGCCCTGGCAGGCCTGGACCCGCGCCCAGTGGGTGATCGCCGTAGGGTTGTTGCCGGTATTGCTGGCCTTGGGGCTGCCCGTCAGCCTCAGCGCGCCGCTGGCCAATCTGCTGGCGGTGCCGTGGCTTAGTTTGGGCGTGCTGCCGTTGGCGTTGCTGGGCACGGCCATGTTGCCGGTGCCTGGGCTGGGGGAGGGAATGCTGTGGCTGGCGGGCCTGTCGTTGGATGGATTGTTTGCCGTGCTGACGCGATTGGCGGGCCAGCAGCCGGCCTGGATACCCGAGCCGCTGCCGTTGTGGGCCTGGCTGCTGGTGTGCCTGGGCGCCGTGCTGGTGCTGCTGCCCCGGGGCGTGCCATTGCGGGCACCGGGGGCGGTTATGTTGCTGGCGCTGTGGGCGCCACGCGAACAGGTGCCCTTGGGCCAGGTGCAGGTCTGGCAGCTGGATGTGGGGCAGGGTCTGGCGGTGCTGCTGCGTACCCGCAATCACGCGCTGCTGTATGACGCAGGCCCGGCCCGGGGTGGCAGTGACCTGGGCGAGACGGTGGTGCTGCCGGCCTTGCGCAAGCTCGGGGTGAAGGCGCTGGATGTGATGCTGATCAGCCATGGCCATGCCGACCATGCCGGTGGGGCGGCGGCGGTGCGGCGTGGGGTACCGGTGGCGCGGGTGCTGGCCGGCGAGGTCGACGGGCTGGAGGCGGCGTCGCTGTGCAGCAGTGGTGAGCGTTGGCAGTGGGATGGCGTCGATTTCGAGCTTTGGCATTGGCCGCAGGGGGCTTCCAGCAACGAGCGTTCCTGTGTGTTGCGGGTGCAGGCCATGGGCGAGCGCCTGCTGCTGGCCGGGGACATGGAGGCCGGGGCGGAGCGCGCCTGGCTGGCCACGGTCGAGGATCCTCGGGTGGACTGGCTGCAGGCGCCGCACCATGGCAGCCGCACGTCGTCCAGCGAGCCGTTCGTCCAGGCCACGGCGCCGCGCGGGGTGCTGATTTCCCGAGGGCGACACAATGGCTTCGGGCATCCCCATGGGCAGGTGATCGAGCGCTATCGGCGGCATGGGGTGGTGGTGCATGACACGGCGGTGGAGGGGGCGTTGCGGTTGGTGCTGGGGAGCCAGGGCGGGGTGGAGGGTGTGCGGCGGGAGCGGCGGTTCTGGCGTGAGGTTGACGAGGGCTGAGCCGGCGCCATCGCGGGGCAAGCCCGCTCCCACGCCAGCGCGAAACCATCGTGTGAGCGGACCTGCGTGGGAGCGGGCTTGCCCCGCGATTACGCGGACCGAACGTTTCCCTGACCTCCGGCAGATGAGCCCCAGGCGGTCCTATGGTAGAGTGGCGGCCTTTTTCCGAGGGGATGCTAACTGTGTGGGAATTGGTCAAGTCCGGTGGCTGGATGATGCTGCCGATCATCCTGAGCTCCATCGCCGCCATGGCGATCGTCGTCGAGCGCCTGTGGACCCTGCGCGCCAGCCGTGTCACCCCGCCGCACCTGCTGGGCCAGGTGTGGATGTGGATCAAGGACAAACAACTCACCAGTGACAAGCTCAAGGCCCTGCGCGCCGACTCGCCGCTGGGCGAGATCCTTGCCGCGGGCCTGGCCAACTCGCGCCACGGCCGCGAGATCATGAAGGAGTGCATCGAGGAGGCCGCCTCGCGGGTCATCCACGAGCTGGAACGTTACATCAGCACCCTCGGCACCATCGCCGCCATGGCCCCGCTGCTGGGCCTGCTGGGCACCGTGCTGGGCATGATCGACATCTTCAGCGCCTTCATGGGCTCGCAGATGACCGCCAACGCCGCCGTTCTGGCCGGGGGTATCTCCAAGGCCCTGGTTACCACCGCGGCCGGCCTGATGGTCGGTATCCCGGCGGTGTTCTTCCACCGCTTCCTGCTGCGCCGCATCGATGAGCTGGTGGTGGGCATGGAGCAGGAAGCGATCAAGCTGGTGGAAGTGTTGCAGGGCGACCGCGAAGTGGAAGTGGCCGGAGGCAAGGCGTGAAGTTCCGGCGCAATCGCCAGCGCGAGAACGTCGACATCAACCTGGCGTCGTTGATCGACGTGGTCTTCGTGCTGCTGCTGTTCTTCGTGGTCACCACCACCTTCACCCGCGAGACCCAGTTGCGCGTCGAGCTGCCCGAGGCCAGCAGCGCCGAGCAGCCGCCGGCCGACCCGGGCAAGCTGGTGGAGATCTCCATCAGCGCCGACGGCGTGTATTCGGTGAACAACCACTTGCTGCCCAAGAGCGACCTGGACACCCTGACCGAGGCGATCGAGAAGGAGTCCGGCGGTGACATCACTCTGCCGCTGGCCATCAGCGCCGACGGCAAGACCCCGCACCAGGCTGTGATCACCGCAATGGACGCGGCCGGCAAGCTCGGCTTCAGCAAGTTGCGCATGACCACCGTCGAGGCCGCGCAGGGCAAGCCCTGATGGCCTTCGCCGACCGTCTGCTCGCCGCCTGGTACGCCGGGCATCCGGCGCTGGCCCTGCTGCGTCCGCTGGAGGCGCTGTACCGGCGCGTGGTGACGCGCAAGCGCGCGCGCTTCCTCAGTGGCGAAAGCCCCAGCTACCGTGCCCCGGTACCGGTGATCGTGGTGGGCAACATCACCGTCGGCGGTACCGGCAAGACGCCGATGATCCTCTGGTTGATCGAGCACTGCCGCCGGCAGGGGCTCAAGGTCGGCGTGGTCAGTCGTGGCTATGGCGCCAAGCCGCCGCACTATCCCTGGCGCGTCCAGGCTGACCAGCCTGCGGAGCAGGCCGGCGACGAGCCCTTGCTGATCGTCCAGCGCACCGGCGTGCCGCTGGTGATCGACCCCGACCGTTCCCGCGCCGTGCAGGCCTTGCTGGCCAGCGACGCGCCAGACCTGATCCTGTGCGACGACGGCATGCAGCATTACCGCCTGGCCCGCGACCTGGAGCTGGTGCTGATCGACGCCGCCCGGGGCCTGGGCAATCGCCGCTGCCTGCCGGCCGGCCCGTTGCGTGAACCGGCCGAGCGGCTGGGCGAGGCGGACGCGGTGCTGTTCAACGGCGCCGAGAGCGACCGCGACGACGGCTTCGCCTTCCGCCTGCAACCCTCGGCGCTGATCAACCTGCGCAGCGGCGAACGCCGCGAGCTCGACCTGTTCCCGGCTGGCCAGGCGCTGCACGCCGTGGCCGGCATCGGCAATCCGCAACGTTTCTTCAACACCCTGCTGGGGCTACACTGGCAGCCGGTGCCGCACCCTTTCGCCGACCATGCGCCCTACAGCCGTGAAGTGCTGTCGTTCAGCCCGCCGCTGCCGTTGGTGATGACCGAGAAGGATGCGGTGAAATGCCGGCCCTTCGCCGCCGACGACTGGTGGTACCTGGCGGTCGACGCCGTGCCGACGCCCGCCTTCAGCGCCTGGTTCGACGCCCAGCTCGACCGCCTGCTGCCCGGCCGCCCCTGAGCCTTTTTTCATTTTCCGTCGCAAGGACACCTCCATGGACACCAAACTGCTCGATATCCTGGCCTGCCCGATCACCAAGGGCCCGCTCAAGCTCAGCGCCGACAAGACCGAGCTGATCAGCAAGGGCGCGGGCCTGGCCTATCCGATCCGCGACGGCATCCCGGTGATGCTGGAAAGCGAGGCGCGCACCCTGACCGATGAAGAGCGCCTGGACAAATGAGCCTGGACTTCACCGTGGTGATTCCCGCCCGGCTGCGCTCCACGCGCCTGCCGGGCAAGCCATTGCTGCCGATCGCCGGCAAGCCGATGGTCCAGCATGTGTGGGAGCAGGCGCGCAAGAGCAGTGCCAGCCGCGTGGTCATCGCCACCGACGACACCAGCATTGTCGAAGCCTGCCAAGCGTTCGGCGCCGAAGTGCTGCTGACCCGCGCCGACCACGAGTCGGGCACCGATCGCCTGGCCGAGGTGGCTGCCCAACTGGGCCTGGCCGCCGATGCCATCGTGGTCAACGTGCAAGGCGACGAGCCGCTGATTCCGCCAGTGATCATCGACCAGGTGGCGGCCAACCTGGCGGCGCACGCGGAAGCCGGCATCGCCACCCTGGCCGAGCCGATCCACGCGCCAGAAACCATCTTCAATCCCAACGCGGTCAAGGTGGTCAGCGACAAGCACGGCCTGGCCCTGACCTTCAGCCGCGCGCCGCTGCCCTGGGCCCGCGACGCCTTCGCCAAAAACCGCGACCAGTTGCCGGAGGGCGTGCCCTATCGCCGCCATATCGGCATGTACGCCTACCGCGTGGGCTTCCTCCAGGACTTCGTCGCCTGGGGCCCGTGCTGGCTGGAGCAGACCGAATCGCTGGAGCAGCTGCGCGCCCTGTGGCACGGCGTGCGCATCCATGTCGCCGACGCCATCGAGGCACCGGCCGTGGGTGTGGACACCCCTGAAGACCTGGAGCGCGTACGGCGCTTGCTGGAGGCCTGATGCGCGTTTTGTTCGTCTGCCTCGGCAATATCTGCCGTTCTCCGACCGCCGAAGGCGTGCTGCGCCACCAGCTCGAGGCCGCAGGCCTGGGTGATGTGGTGCAGGTGGCCTCCGCCGGCACCGGCGACTGGCATGTCGGCAAGGCGCCCGACAGCCGTACCTGCAAGGCCGCCCTGGCCCGTGGCTACGACCTGTCGCGCCAGCGCGCCCAGCAGGTCAAGGCGGCGCACTTCGCCGAGTACGACCTGGTCCTGGCCATGGACAAGAGCAACCTGGGCCACCTGCAGGCCCTGCGCCCGCACAACGCCAAGGGCGAGCTCGACCTGTTCCTGCGCCGCTATGGCGCGGCCCTGGACGAAGTGCCGGACCCTTACTACGGCGGTGTCGAAGGCTTCGAGCAGGTCCTGGACCTGATCGAGGCGGCCTGTCGCGAGCTGGTCGTGGAAATCAAGGGGCGGTTATGACGACGCACTGGCAGGAGCGGGTGTCGCTCAAGCCCTACAACACCTTCGGCATCGATGTCAGTGCCCGCTACTTCACCCAGGCCCATGACGACGACGAAGTCCGCCAGGCCCTGGCCCAGGCCGCCGAGCGGCAGGTGCCGGTGCTGGTGATCGGCGGCGGCAGCAACCTATTGCTGTCACGCGATGTCGAGGCCCTGGTGCTACATATGGCCAGCCGTGGCCGACGCCTGCTCAGCGACGACGGCGAGCGGGTGGTGGTCGAGGCCGAGGCCGGCGAGCCCTGGCACCCGTTTGTGCAGTGGAGCCTTGGGCAGGGGCTGTGCGGGCTGGAAAACCTCAGCCTGATCCCCGGCACCGTGGGCGCCGCGCCGATGCAGAACGTCGGTGCCTATGGCGTGGAGATCAAGGATGTGTTCGCCGGCTTGACCGCGCTGGACCGCGAGACCGGCGAGCTGCGGGACTTCTCGCTGGAGGACTGCGCGTTCGGTTATCGCGACAGCCTGTTCAAGCGCAGCCCCGGGCGCTGGCTGATCCTGCGCGTGCGCTTTGCCTTGAGCCGCACCTTGCAGGCTCACCTGGACTACGGCCCGGTGCGTCAGCGCCTGGCGGAGCAGGGCGTCGAGCAGCCGAGCGCGCAGGCGATCAGCGACGCGATCTGCAGTATCCGTCGGGAAAAGCTGCCGGATCCGGCTGAGCTGGGTAACGCTGGGAGCTTCTTCAAGAACCCCGTGGTGCCCGCTGAATTGGTCGAGCGCATCCGTGCCGGGCACCCTGGCGTGGTGGCCTATCCCCAGGCCGATGGCCAGGTGAAGCTGGCGGCCGGCTGGCTGATCGAGCAGGCGGGGTGGAAAGGCTATCGCGATGGTGATGCCGGGGTGCACCGCTTGCAGTCGCTGGTGCTGGTGAACTACGGCCAGGCGAGTGGGGCGCAGTTGCATGCCCTGGCGCGGCGGATCCAGGCGGATATCCTCGAGCGCTTCGGGGTGGAGCTGGAGATGGAGCCGAACCTGTACTGATGGGTTGGCCTGTGCCAGCCCTATCGCGGGGCAAGCCCGCTCCCACGCCACCGTCCCGCGGCTGAGAGGGACTGCGTGGGAGCGGGCTTGCCCCGCGATCACCGGCAGAGCCGGTGCCATCCACACCGGCAAAGAAAAAGCCCCGCCAGTTCGCACTGGCGGGGCTTTTTCATTCAGCCGAGGCTATCAACCGTGATGAGGCTTGTGCTCGTCAGCGGTTTCCAGGGCTTCGGCCGGGGCAGCGGCGGCCAGGGCAGCGGCGGCTGCTTCGGCTTCACGCTTGCGGCGACGCACTTCACGCGGGTCGTTCGGCGCACGGCCGTTCGACAGCATGATGGTGGACGGCTCGACTGGCGCTTCTTCGGCAACCACGGCTGGCGCAGGCTCGGCCACCGGGGCTTCGACCACTTCAGGCTGGGCTTCGACGGCTTCGACCACCGGAGCAGGCTGCTCGGCGACTGGCGCCTGGGCTTCGACCACTTCGGCAACCGGTGCCTTCTCGATCTCGCCCGCTTCCACCACAGGGGCTTCCACGACCGCTGCAGGCTCGACGGCTGCCTCGACAACGGCGGCGGCCGGCTGCTCGGCGGCGGCTTCTTCAACCACTGGCTGCGGCGCCACTTCAACTACAGGCTCGATGCTTGGCTCGGCGGCGACCACAGGCTCGCTGACAGGCTGCTCGACCACCGGGGCGATGGCGACCTGCTCGGCCACGACTTCGGTGATTTCCACCTGGGTCTCGGCGACAGCGGCGCTGGCGCGTTCGGCCTGCTGGTTGGCTTCGGCCTCGGCGTCAGCGCTGATGTTGCTGGTGGCGACAGCGGCGATGACGGCAGTGCCGGCGGCCAGTTCGGCACCCAGCTCGGTGGCCTGGTGCTGTTGTGGCTGCTCTTCGCCGGCGTCTTCGTCGCTGCCTTCGATCAGCTCGCCATTGGCGTTGCGCTGGCGCTCACGACGGTTGCTGCGACGACGCTGGCCACGGGAACGACGGCGCGGACGCTCGCCATCGGCACCTTCCTGCTCGTCCTGCAGCAGCTCTTCGTTCGGCAGTTCTTCCTCGGCGAGCTCGGCAACCTGTTCGGCGGCTTGCACCTCAGGGCGCAGCTGGCGCTCTTCGCGTGGAGCGCGTTCCTCCCGTGGGGCACGCTCTTCGCGAGGGGTACGTTCTTCACGTGGAGCGCGTTCTTCGCGAGGGGCACGTTCTTCACGTGGAGCACGCTCTTCGCGAGGGGCGCGTTCTTCACGTGGAGCGCGTTCTTCGCGAGGGGCACGTTCTTCACGTGGAGCACGTTCTTCACGTGGAGCACGTTCTTCACGTGGTGCGCGCTCTTCACGGGCTACGCGTTCTTCGCGTGGCGCACGCTCTTCACGCGGGGCGCGTTCTTCGCGGGCAACCGGCGCGGCGTCCAGCGGCTCGCGCAGTTCGCGCACACGCTCTTCGCGGTTGCCGCGGCGGTCTTCACGCGGCTGGCGCGGTTGACGCTCTTCACGTGGCGCGCGTTCTTCACGCGGGGCACGCTCTTCGCGAGGCTGACGCTCTTCACGCGGGGCGCGCTCGCCGCGCTCTTCGCGTGGCTTGCGGTCTTCTTCGCGACGGCCGTTGCGGTTGCGGCTCTGCTGGCGACCGTTGCGACGCTCTTCATTGCGTGGCGAGCGCTCGGTGGCTGGCTTCTCGGTGGCGGCGGCCGGTGCGGCGGCGGGCTCTTCCTTGCCGGCGAACAGGCTGACCAGCGACTTGACCAGGCCCTTGAACAGGCTCGGCTCGGCGGCGGCAGGGGCAGCGACCGGCGCGGCAGGGGCAGGCTGTTCTTCAGCGGTGGCCGGAACCGGTGCGTTGGCACGGGCCGGCGCGGTCTTGACCGCGGCTTCCTGGCGCACCAGGGTGCGGGTGGCGGTCGGCTGCGGCGCTTCTTCGGTCTCGGCCGAGGCGATCTCGTAGCTGGACTGGTTGGTCAGCACGTCCGGGTTGTCGTCGCGCAGGCGCTGGACTTCGAAGTGCGGGGTTTCCAGGTGATCGTTCGGCAGGATGATGATGCGTGCGCGAGTACGCAGTTCGATCTTGGTGATCGAGTTGCGTTTCTCGTTGAGCAGGAAGGCGGCCACCGGGATCGGCACCTGGGCGCGCACTTCGGCGGTGCGGTCCTTCAGCGCTTCTTCCTCGATCAGGCGCAGGATCGCCAGCGACAGCGACTCGACGTCACGGATGATGCCGGTGCCGGAGCAGCGCGGGCAGACGATGCCACTGCTTTCGCCCAGCGATGGACGCAGGCGCTGACGGGACATCTCCAGCAGGCCGAAGCGCGAGATGCGGCCCACCTGCACACGGGCGCGGTCGGCCTCGAGGCATTCGCGCACGCGTTCTTCGACGGCGCGCTGGTTCTTGGCCGGGGTCATGTCGATGAAGTCGATGACGATCAGGCCGCCGATGTCACGCAGGCGCAGCTGGCGGGCGATCTCTTCGGCCGCTTCCAGGTTGGTCTGCAGGGCGGTTTCTTCGATGTCGCTGCCTTTGGTGGCGCGCGCCGAGTTGATGTCGATGGACACCAGGGCTTCGGTCGGGTCGATGACGATCGAGCCGCCGGACGGCAGGTCGACCACGCGCTGGAAGGCGGTTTCGATCTGGCTTTCGATCTGGAAGCGGTTGAACAGCGGCACGCTGTCTTCGTACAGCTTGACCTTGCTGGCGTACTGCGGCATCACCTGGCGGATGAAGGTCAGGGCTTCTTCCTGGGCGTCGATGCTGTCGATCAGCACTTCGCCGATGTCCTGGCGCAGGTAGTCGCGGATGGCGCGGATGATGACGTTGCTTTCCTGGTAGATCAGGAACGGCGCGGCGCGGTCTTGCGAGGCTTCCTTGATGGCGGTCCACAGCTGCAGCAGGTAGTCGAGGTCCCACTGCATTTCTTCGCTGCTGCGGCCCAGGCCCGCGGTGCGCACGATCAGGCCCATGTCGCCCGGAACGGTCAGGCCGTTCAGCGCTTCGCGCAGTTCGTTGCGCTCTTCGCCTTCGATGCGGCGGGAGATGCCACCGGCGCGCGGGTTGTTGGGCATCAGCACCAGGTAGCGGCCGGCCAGGCTGATGAAGGTGGTCAGGGCGGCGCCTTTGTTGCCGCGCTCTTCCTTCTCGACCTGGACGATGACTTCCTGGCCTTCGCTCAGGACTTCCTTGATGTTGACCCGGCCTTCAGGGGCTTTCTTGAAGTATTCGCGGGAGATTTCCTTCAGCGGCAGGAAGCCGTGACGGTCGGAGCCGAAGTCGACGAAGGCGGCTTCGAGGCTGGGCTCGATCCGGGTGATCTTGCCTTTGTAGATGTTGGCCTTTTTCTGCTCACGGGCGCCGGACTCGATGTCCAGGTCGTAGAGACGTTGGCCGTCCACCAGGGCTACACGCAACTCTTCGGGCTGAGTTGCGTTAATCAGCATTCTTTTCATGTTGTACCGTCGGTTTCCGGGCTGCCGGAAACGGCGTGCGGCACACACGACTTCTCAGGGTCGGTGCCAAGGTGCGCAAAGGGTGGCGGGCCACCCCCGTGTCTGGCGACGTTCGGCACCAGCCGGTTGCCCAGCCTGCCGTTGTCGCGACGACGCGTCCTGTTTTGCGGTGCCAAAAGACCTGTCGAGCTTTTCGAAGGTTATCCGAATCAATCGAGCGGGCCTGGTGCACTCAGTCAGGAGGAGGAATCAACCGGTCGGCCGTGGACGCCACTAGGGCGTCTGTTGAGGACCTTGTCCGCTCATCGCCCGTTGAGTGGGGCGCTGGGGCGGGTTCGGTGCCACACGGTCCGAGGGCTGTGCATCTCCACCCTGCACGTATCCCTTGAAAATTCGGTGCTGCCGCGCGCTGAATCCGCAACGGGTTGCATTTTTCGCCAGCCCGGTTCCGGGCTGGCGCCATAACATATCCAAGGCAGGAATTTCCGAGGCATTCGCCCAAATGCGCGGAGACGACGGTGGCGGGCAGAGGTACGGCGAAAAGAATCGGGTAAGCAGGTGAAACACCGCACTTGTCGTTTTTTTTCGGTCTTCTCTACACAGCGCTGGTGGCGATTCCAGGCATTTAGTTAAACTGGCGAACGCTCCGTAGGACGGCCTCGCGTCCTCGGGAATTGCGATGGTCAGGGCCGGCGTAGAGCCTGGTGCCGCTGGCCTGCCGCTTTTGGCGGCGTTCGCGACTATAGCAGCAATGATTAAGTGCTTCAATTCCATAAAAAATTGTTATGATCCCGCCATGACGACCAATACCCCCCCGACTTCCGGCGTTCAGCTGATCGAAGTCCCGCCGGAGCTTGCCGGCCAGCGCATCGACAATTTCCTCATCACGGCCCTCAAGGGCGTGCCCAAGACCCTGGTCTACCGCATCCTGCGCAAGGGTGAGGTGCGGGTCAACAAGGGTCGGATCAAGCCTGAGTACAAGCTGCAGGCCGGCGATATCGTGCGCGTGCCGCCGGTGCGTCTGCCCGAGCGCGACGAGCCGGCACCGGTGGCCCAGGGGCTGCTGCAGCGCCTTGAGGCCGCCATTGTCTATGAGGACAAGGCGCTGATCGTGATGAACAAGCCAGCCGGCATCGCCGTGCATGGCGGCAGCGGCCTGAGCTTCGGCGTGATCGAGGCGCTGCGCCAGTTGCGCCCGGACGCCAAGGAGCTCGAGCTGGTGCATCGCCTGGACCGCGACACCTCGGGCCTGCTGATGATCGCCAAGAAGCGCAGCATGCTGCGCCACCTGCACGCCGCCCTGCGCGGTGATGGCGTCGACAAGCGCTACATGGCGCTGGTGCGCGGCCACTGGCCGACCTCGAAGAAGCAGGTCAACGCGCCGCTGCAAAAGAGCAACCTGCGTTCCGGCGAACGCATGGTCGAGGTCAATGACGAGGGCAAGGACGCGCTGACGATGTTCCGCGTGCTGCGCCGCTTCGGCGAGTTCGCCACCATCGTCGAGGCGCGGCCGATCACCGGGCGTACCCACCAGATCCGCGTGCATACCCTGCATGCCGGGCACATGATCGCCGGCGACAGCAAGTACGGCGATGAAGACTTCAGTCGCGAGATCCGCGAGCTGGGCGGCAAGCGTCTGTTCCTGCATGCCTACCAGCTGACCGTGCCGCTGCCCGACGGTGGCGAGCTCAAGCTCGAGGCGCCGGTGGACGAGATGTGGGCCAAGACCATCGAGCGGCTGGCGTCCTGAGCCATGAATAAAAGTTATGACCTGCTGATCTTCGACTGGGACGGCACCCTGGCCGACTCCATCGGGCGCATCGTCGAGGCCATGAACGTGGCCGCCGGGCGTGCCGGCGAGGTCGCCAGTAGCGACGAGGCGGTCAAGGGTATTATCGGCCTGGCGCTGGGGGAGGCGATCGCTACCCTGTACCCGCACCTAGATGCACCGCAGGTCGAGGCGTTCCGTCAGCACTACGCCGACGTCTACATGGCGCTGGACCAACAGCCGTCGCCGTTGTTCGACGGCGTGGTCGAGTCGCTGGAAGCGTTCCGTGCCGAGGGCTATCGCCTGGCGGTGGCCACCGGCAAGGCGCGACGCGGCCTGGATCGGGTGCTCAAGGCCAATGGCTGGGAAGGTTATTTCGATATCACCCGGGCGGCCGACGAAACCCGTGGCAAGCCGCATCCGCTGATGCTCGAAGAAATTCTCGCCCATTGCCGGGTCGAACCTGGACGGGCGCTGATGGTCGGAGATTCGGCGTTCGACCTGCAGATGGCCAGCAATGCCGGCATGCATTCGGTTGCCGTGGGCTACGGCGCCATGTCGCTGCAGGCCCTGGCCGAATTCGGTCCGCAAGTGTGCATCGAGCATTTTTCCCAGTTGCGCGAATGGCTGGCCGAGCCTGCGCAGATCAATTTCCAAGGTAGGTGAGCATGACTGACGAATGGAAGGCGCCCGAGCCGGACGAAACCGGCGAGGAGCGCAAGAGCTGGAAGCTGCTGGAGAAGACCTTGCTGGCCGGCGTCCAGGAGCAGCGCCGGGCGCGGCGCTGGGGGATCTTCTTCAAGCTGCTGACCTTCGTTTACCTGTTCGGCATCCTGTTCCTGTTCACGCCGTTGATGGATGTGGACAAGGCGGCCTCGCGCAGCGGCAACCATACCGCGCTGGTTGAGGTGCGCGGGGTGATTGCCGACCAGGAGCCGGCCAGTGCCGACAATATCGTCAAGAGCCTGCGCGAGGCGTTCAAGGATCCGAAGACCAAGGCCGTGGTCATGCGCATCAACAGCCCGGGCGGCAGTCCGGTGCAGTCGGGCTACGTGTATGACGAGATCCGTCGCCTGCGCGCCGAGTACCCGGCCATCAAGCTGTATGCGGTGATCGCCGACCTGGGCGCGTCCGGCGCCTACTACATCGCCAGCGCCGCCGACGAGATCTATGCCGACAAGGCCAGCCTGGTCGGCTCCATTGGTGTCACCGCGGCCGGTTATGGCTTCGTCGGGACCATGGACAAGCTGGGGGTGGAGCGTCGTACCTATACGGCTGGCGAGCATAAGGCGTTCCTCGATCCGTTCTCGCCACAGAAACCCGAGGAGACCGCGTTCTGGCAGGGTGTGCTGGACACCACTCATCGCCAGTTTATCGCCATGGTCAAGCAGGGGCGGGGCGAGCGTTTGAAGGACAAGGAGCATCCGGAGCTGTTCAGCGGGCTGATCTGGTCCGGCGAGCAGGCCAAGGTGCTGGGGCTGGTGGATGGGCTGGGCAGTGCCAGCTATGTCGCCCGCGACATCGTGGGTGAGAAGGAGTTGGTTGACTTCACCGTTCAGGAGTCGCCGTTCGATCGCTTCTCCAAGCGCATCGGTGCCAGCGTGGCTGAGCGCCTGGCGCTGTACATGGGCTTCCAGGGGCCTTCGCTGCGTTGAGCTGAAGGTTCATCGTCGTGGATCGGTCCAAGATGCAGGGGTCGCTTTGCGA
>NZ_JANCLM010000039.1:0-63637 GCF_024259445.1 Pseudomonas sp. DVZ6 | reverse complement strand
GAGGGAGGTGACGGGCATGGATGCCCGTCAAGCGCTGGGGCCCAGGATGGGCCCTGCAGCGCGGTCCTCCCGGGAGCAAGGCCGGAGTGAGGGAACCCGGAGCGAAGCGCAGGGCCGGATGAACGGAGCGCAACGGCTTTGGTTACTTTGGCCGCGGACGGCGAGTTAAGACCAAAGTAACCCGCCGTAAGGGCGGAAAGGTGAATAAGCGTCAACATCACAAATGAATGCGCATACAACTTCCAAAACCAACCAACCCAACTAAAACCAACTCAGACAGGCAAAACCGGCTCAGACAACCCCAACCGCCGAGCAACATACAAATCAATCAGATACCGAGCAATCGACCGCCCCGCCGGCAAAGGCGGCAATTCATGCACATTGAACCACCGCGCATCCTCGATCTCATCCGCCTGCATGACAATCTCCCCCCCAGCGTACTCGGCATGAAACCCCAGCATCATCGAATGCGGAAACGGCCAGCACTGGCTACCAACGTACTGGATGTTCCTGACCTCCACCGCCACCTCTTCACGCACCTCGCGCACCAGGCAGTCCTCGGCCGACTCCCCAGGCTCCGCGAATCCCGCCAGGGTGCTATAGACCCCGGTGACAAAGCGCGGCGAACGGGCCAAAAGCACCTCGTCGCCACGAGTAATCAACACAATCATGCTCGGTGAAATCCGCGGATAGCTGCGCAAGTCGCACGGCTGGCAGTACATCGCCCGCTCCCAGCGAATCTGCGTCATGGCCTGCCCGCAACTGCCGCAGAAACGGTGCTCGCGAGCCCAGGTACCGATTTGCGCGGCGTACCCGAGTACCTTGTAGGTGTCGAAGTCGCCCTCAAGCATGAACCGGCGCAGCCCCTGCCAGTGACACCCCGGCACCTCACCGGCACCACGCAGCTCCAGCAGGAACACCGGCTGGCCATCAAAATGGCCGATACCATGCTCGCACAGCACATCAAGGTCCTGGCGCTTGAGCCAGTCGCGGGGAAACAGCGCGCCGTTGGCGTCCACCAGGAACCCCTCCGGGCTGCGGGCGACGGCCAGCCCCCCGGTGATCTGCGGGTCGAGTACTGCGGTTGTCCAGCGTGCTGACATGGTTCGGGTCCCTTGATGGCGCCCGCCACTGTCCAGTCAGTCGGCGAACGTCGGTTGCTGTTTGCTCATGTGCGCGGCCATGGCCACGCGCAGGTCCTCGGACTGCAGCATGGCCGCGTTCCAGGTGGCGATGTACTCCAGGCCATCGTCGATGCGATGGTCGCGCATGTAGCTGATCATCTCCTTGGTGCCGGCCACGGCGATCGGCGATTTTGCGGCAATCTCGCGGGCGATGGCAAAGACCCCGTCGAGCAGCGCCGCCTGGTCATCATAGACGCGGTTGACCAGGCCGATGCGCAGCGCCTCCTGGGCATCGACCCGGCGGCCGGTGTAGGCCAGCTCGCGCATGATGCCGTCGCCGATGATACGCGGCAAACGTTGCAGGGTGCCGACATCGGCGGCCATGCCCATGTCGATCTCCTTGATCGAGAACTGCGCGTCAGCGGCGCAGTAGCGCATGTCGCAGGCCGAGACCATATCGATGGCGCCGCCGATGCAGTAGCCCTGGATCGCCGCCAGCACCGGCTTGCGGCAGTTGTCCACGGCGTTGAACGAGCCTTGCAGGCGCAGGATGGTGCGGCGCATCACCCGGGCGTTGCGGCCGACGTCCTTGCCCAGTTGCTGCGCCAGGGTGGCCAGCATCGTCAGGTCGATGCCGGAGGAGAAGTGCTTGCCGGCGCCACTGATGACCACCACGCGCACCGCGTCGGTGTCGTCGATCCACTGGAAGATCTCGACCAGCTCTTCCCAGAAGGCGGCGTTCATCGCGTTGATCTTGTCCGGGCGATTGATCTGCACGTGGGCGATGTTGTCGGTCAGTTCGACCTTGAACGCGGTGTATTCGGTCACGAGCGGCACTCCTGTGGGAAAAGGATTCACAACGCCGGATCTTAGCGCACCCGCAAGGCTGCACATGTGCCAAAAGCCGGACTGGATGACTTGCACCCCGAGGCGCGATGCGGCACCTTGCGCCACTGCTGAATCAAAAGGATACAAATTCATGTCCCGTTCCCTGACCGGCGCCCTCGCCCACGGCTTCCTGGGCCAGTCGCCGCGTTGGTACAAGGCCGTCATCTGCCTGTTCCTGGTCCTCAACCCGTTGCTGCTGGCGACCCTTGGCCCGGTGGTCACCGGCTGGGTGCTGGTGATCCAGTTCATCTTCACCTTGGGGATGGCGCTCAAGTGCTACCCGCTGATGCCCGGCGGCCTGCTGCTGGTCGAGGCGCTGCTGCTGCGCATGACCACGCCCGAGGCCCTGTACGAAGAGCTGCAGCACAACTTCCCGGTGATCCTGCTGCTGATGTTCATGGTCGCCGGCATTCACTTCATGAAGGAGCTGCTGCTGTATCTATTCTCGCGGATCCTGCTGGGGGTGCGCTCCAAGGCGATACTTAGCCTGCTGTTCTGCGTGCTCTCGGCGTTTCTCTCGGCGTTCCTCGACGCCCTGACCGTGACCGCGGTGATCATCAGCGCTGCGGTGGGCTTCTATGCCGTCTACCACCGGGTCGCCTCGGGCACCAACCCACGGGAGGAGTCGGCGCTGGACAGCGATCACCAGGTCGAACAACTGCACCGTGACGACCTCGACCAATTCCGCGCCTTCCTGCGCAGCCTGCTGATGCACGGTGCGGTGGGCACGGCGCTGGGCGGCGTGTGCACCCTGGTGGGCGAGCCGCAAAACCTGCTGATCGGCCATGAAATGGGTTGGCACTTCGCCGACTTCTTCCTCAAGGTCGCGCCAGTGTCGATGCCGGTGCTGGCGGCGGGTCTGGTGACTTGCGTGCTGCTGGAGAAGCTGCGCTTGTTCGGCTACGGCACGCTGATGCCCGAACGCGTGCGCCAGGTGCTGGCCGCCTACGCCGCCGAGGACGACGCCGCGCGTACCCCGGCCCAGCGCGTCGCCCTGGTGGTGCAAGGCCTGGCCGCATTGATCCTGATCGTCTGCCTGGGCCTGCACATTGCCGAGGTCGGCCTGATCGGCCTGATGGTCATCGTGCTGATCACCGCCTTCACCGGCATCACCGACGAACACCGCCTGGGCCGCGCGTTCCAGGACGCCATGCCGTTTACCGCGCTGCTGGTGGTGTTCTTCGCCGTGGTCGCGGTGATCCACCAGCAGCAGCTGTTCAGCCCGCTGATCGCCTGGGTGCTGGCCCTGCCCAGCGAGCAGCAGCCAGGCATGCTGTACCTGGCCAACGGCCTGCTGTCGGCGATCAGCGACAACGTGTTCGTCGCCACCATCTACATCACCGAGGTCAAGCAGGCGTTCGTCAATGGCGCGATGAGCCGCGAGCACTTCGAGACCCTGGCGGTGGCGATCAACACCGGCACCAACCTGCCCAGCGTGGCCACGCCCAATGGCCAGGCGGCGTTCCTGTTCCTGCTGACCTCGGCGATCGCGCCGCTGGTGCGACTGTCCTATGGACGCATGGTGTGGATGGCCTTGCCCTACACCGTGGTCATGGGTGGCCTGGGCTGGTGGGCGGTGACCTACTGGCTGTAGTAGCCGCTCCTATGGAACTGAACATAACTCATTGATTTAGCAGGACCCTGTGGGAGCGGCTTTAGCCGCGAAGAATCCAACACCGTGCCTGGCACCGGCTGCGCCGGTGTTCGCGGGTGAACCCGCTCCCACAGGGCGCGCGGGCTACCCGCGAACTCAGTTCCCTGCGCGACAGCGCAGCCCCAAAGGGCTGGGCGATCTCCTACAGACGAACGCATATCCCGCCCCTGCTTTCTCTCCTCCCGTGCACCTACCCGTCGAACCCTGACTATCGTTCAGCACTGCTGTCGATTCTCGCCAACCCCGTTCGACTATCCAGCACACCCACCCGAGGAGACTCATCCCATGCGCAAGCTCATCGTCGCCGCCTTCATCACCCTCGATGGCGTCATGCAGGCCCCTGGCGGTCCGCAGGAGGACACCAGCGGCGGCTTCACCCATGGCGGCTGGATCCCGCCATTGGCGGACGAGGCCTTCGGCCAGGCCATGCAGACCTTGTTCAGCCAACCGTTCGAACTGCTGCTGGGGCGGCGCACCTATGACATCTTCGCCGGGTTCTGGCCAGAAGTCGTGCCCGATGCGCCGGATCGTCCATTGGCCGACCTGTTCAATGGCGTGGCCAAGCATGTCGCCACCCACCGCCCCGAATCCATCGACTGGCAAAACAGCCACCCCTTGGGCGCCGATGTGACGGGGGCAGTACGCACGCTCAAGCAACAGACCGGCCCGGCGCTGCTGACCCAGGGCAGCGGTGAACTGGTACGCCAGCTGCTGGCGGCCGGGCTGGTGGACGAGCTGCGCCTGTTGATCCATCCCTTGCTGCTGGGACGCGGCAAGCGCCTGTTCGGTGACGATGCACAGGCCGCAGCCTTCAAGCTGGTGGAATCGAGCAGCACGCCCAATGGGGTACTGCTGGCGCATTACGTGCGTAGCGGCGAGGTGCAGACGGGTTCGTTCTGAACCCGGTCAGTCGAGCAGGCGGGCGAAGCCATGATGCCGTAGCCGAGCAGGGCCGGGGCATCGCCCGCAGGATGGTCGAACACCTCGAAGGCATCGCCCGGGCCGAAGGCCTGGAAACGGTCCATCTGGATGCCACCCTCAACGCCGCCGCGTTCTATCGCCGCTGCGGCTACGTCGGCGACGCGCTATCGACCTACCAATCGCCCTTTGGCCTCGAACTGTCCTGCGTCCCCATGCGCAAGGCCATGGCCCGGGTATAAGATCAGAGCCCCCTGCCCCGGAGACCCGTCCCATGCTGCCCACCGCTTCCTCCCAGCACAGTGCCCGCCGCGTTCGCTTGCAGGCCCTGCGCGGGCGGGTCGGCCTGGGGCTGGTGGCCGGGCTGTCGGTGCTGGCCGGCATGACCGATGCCATCGGCCTGCTGGCGCTGGGGGACTTCGTCTCGTTCATGAGCGGCAACACCACGCGCCTGGCGGTTGCCATCAGCCAGGCTGACCTGGCGCTGATCCTGCGCCTGGCCCTGGCGATCCTCGGTTTCGTGCTGGGCAACACCCTGGGTGTCCTGCTGGCCCGGCGCCTGAACCGGCGCGCCGCACCCTTGCTGCTGATCGTCGCCACCCTGCTGGCATTCGCCGCAGTCTGGCCGGCGTCGATCACCTTCCCCGCACTGATCGCGGCCACCCTGGCCATGGGCATGCTCAATGCCGTGGTCGAGCAGGTGAACGGCCTGCCGATCGGCCTGACCTACGTCACTGGCGCGCTGTCACGCTTCGGCCGTGGCCTTGGGCGCTGGCTGCTGGGTGAGCGGCGCGATGGCTGGCGGGTGCAACTGGTGCCCTGGAGCGGCATGCTGCTGGGCGCCGCGCTCGGCGCCTGGCTGCAGCAGCGGCTCGGCTTGCAGGCGCTGGCGGCCAGTTGCGGCCTGGCCTGTCTGCTGGCGCTGGTGACGGTGTTCATTCCGCGGGCCTGGCAACTGGGCTACATGCCGCGTTGAGGACCACCCCTTTCAAAGTTTTCGCGTTTCGGGGGATATGACCGCTCGAATTCAAGATTGCCGGGGTCGCTTTGCGACCCTTTCCGGCCGGTCCGACGCCTCGGCAAGGCCAAGCCGGACGCCAATTCTCACACCTTGAAAGGGCTGGCGATGAGGAAGAACCAAACAGCGCAGGCCCATACCTGCAGGATATGCGTATGCTTCGATAATCACTATCGAGCGCAGCAATTTCCAAAGCGTCAACGTGGCCCATAACCTGAGCTCATCGATTCGACACCCTCGAATCCCAGGCTCACGGAACCGCCCCGATGAACACCACCGCCCGCCTCCTCCTCGCTGCACTGGCCATCGCCGTGCTGAGCGGCTGTGCCAGTCATCCCGAGCTGCGCCCCTATACCGCCGAGGAAACCCGCCAGCTGCAACTCGAAGCATTGCAGCGTCAGGGCCTGAGTCTGGAGGAATACGAGCAGCGCAAACTGGCTGTGTCGCGCGCCGGCCACCCACAGGTGGTGACCGACGCCGCCACGGCCAGGACCGCGATCAGCGGCTGAGCTCGACCTCCGCCAGGAACGCCAGCAGGTGCTCGTTGAACGACACCGGCGCTTCCTCCATCACGAAATGCCCGCAACCCGGCAGGATCACGCCGCGCACCGAGTCGGCGTGCCCCTGCATCGTCAGCAGTGGCGCATCGGCCGTGGCGTGCTCGGCACCGATCGCCAGCACCGGCATGGGCAGCGGACGCTTGGCCCGCTCGCGGTTCTGCCGGATGGTCTCGGGGATCGCCCGGTAATAGGCGAAGCCCGCCCGCATTCCGCCCGGCGAGGCGTAGGCGCGGATATAGACATCCGCCGCCACCGCGTGGCGGCGTACCGCCCAGCGATCGAACATGAAGTTGAGGTAACCCTCCTCACGCCCGGCGATCAGGAACTCCGGCAGGTCGCGCACCTGGTTGAACAGGAAATGCCAGAGGAAGATGTTCTCCTGCGGCGCCACGAAGATCGGCGGCGCCTCGGCCAGCCCGGGAATCACCGCCTCGGCCACCGTCAATGAACGGACCGCCTGCGGCAGGTCGCTGGCCATGGCATAGGCGACCCACATCCCCACGTCGTGGCCGACCAGGTGGTAGCGCTCATGCCCCAGTCGGGTCATGGCGGCGTGCAGCACGCGGGCGACGTTGCCGGTGTCGTAGCCCTGCTCGGGACGGTCCGAATCCCCCAGGCCCGGCGGATCGATGGCGATGGCGCGAAAGCCGCGCGCGGCCAGAATCGGCAGCACATGGCGCCAGGCGTACCAGGTCTGCGGCCAGCCCGGTACCAATAGCACCGGCTCGCCCGCACCGGCCACGACGCAGTGCAGACGCTGGCCCTGTACCTGCACATAGACATGCTCGAAGGCATCGCCCAAGGACTCGACGGAGAGGCTCATACCCGTACCTCCTTGTCGATGCCGAGCATGCGCTGGATCTGCCGGGCGTCGATCGGCGCGCCGGCGAAGTCATCGAACACCTGGTCGGTGACCTGGATGATATGGCGGTTGATGAACTCGACGCCTTCACGGGCGCCGTCCTCCTGGTTCTTCAGGCAGCATTCCCACTCCAGGGTTGCCCAGCCGGCGAAGTCGTATTGCGCCAGCTTGGAGAAAATCGCCTTGAAATCCACCTGGCCATCGCCCAGCGAGCGGAAGCGCCCGGCACGTTCGGTCCAGTCGCTGTAACCACCGTACACACCCTGCCGGCCGCTCGGATTGAACTCGGCATCCTTGACGTGAAACATGCGGATCAACGGGTGGTAAAGGTCCAGGTAGGCCAGGTAGTCGAGCTGCTGCAGGACGAAATGGCTGGGGTCGAAGAGGATGCGGCAACGCGTGTGCTCCCCCACCAGGGCATGGAAGCGCTCGAAGCTGGTGCCGTCGTGCAGGTCCTCGGCCGGGTGGATCTCGAAGCACAGGTTGACGCCCTGCTCGTCACAGCAGTCGAGGATCGGCCGCCAGCGCCGCGCCAGTTCCTCGAAGGCGGCCTCGACCAGGCCCTGGGGACGCTGCGGGAACGGGAACAGGTAGGGCCAGGCCAGCGCGCCGGAGAACGTGCCCATATCATCCAGCCCCAGGTTGCGGCTGGCCCGCGCCGCCAGCTTCATCTGTTCGATCGCCCAGGCGGTGCGCTGCGCCGGGTGTCCGGCCAGCGCGGCCGGGGCAAAGGCATCGCACATCGGATCGTAGGCCGGATGCACGGCGACCAGCTGGCCGATCATGTGGGTGGTCAGCTCGCTGACCTGCAAGCCGCGCTCGGCCAGTCGCCCCTTGATCTCATCGCAGTAGCCCGTGCTCTGCGCGGCCAGTTCCAGGTCGAACAGCCGGGCATCCCAGGCCGGTACCTGCAGCCCCTTGAAGCCAAGCCCCGCCGCCCAATCGGCAATACTGTCCAGGCTGTCGAACGGCGGTTTTTCGCTGCTGAACTGCGCGAGGTGCAGGCTGGGTCCCTTGAGTGTTCTCATAATGCGATCTCATTATTTGTCGATCGACAAACAATAGAATCGAACGACGCTTCCCGTCAATCGCAAATTGGCTAGAATGCGCGTTTTGCGTAATCAGGCAGACGAGCGATGGCAGGGCGACCTCGGGAATTCGACAAGCAACAGGCGCTGCGCAAGGCGATGCGGTTGTTCTGGGAGCATGGCTACGAGGGCACCTCGATGTCGGCCCTGGTATCCGCGCTGGGCATTGCCTCCGCACGTATCTACGCGGCCTTCGGCAGCAAGCAGCAACTGTTCGAGGAGGCCGTGGCTTTGTACGAGTCAGCCGAGGGCGGCTTCGCCGACCGCGCCCTGGCCCTGCCGGACATCCACCAGGCCCTGGCGCGGATGTTCGAGGACGCCATCAGCACCTACACCCGCGCCGACGAGCCCAGGGGCTGCCTGGTGGTCAGCGCCGCCAGCGGCGTGGCGCCGGACAACCTGGCCGTCCAGCAGTGGTTGTCCGGGCACCGCCGGCAACGCACCGAGTCGATCGTCGAGCGCCTGCGTCTGGCCCGTGAACAAGGGCAACTGCCGGCCGACACGCAGGTCGAGGCACTCGGCCACCTCTATGCCACCTTCCTCCACGGCATTTCCGTGCAGGCCCGCGACGGCGTACCCGCGCACGACCTGCGCGACGCAAGCCGCCAGGCATTGACCCTGCTGCCGAACACCCAGGGCTGACGCGCTCACCTGTAGGAGCGGCCTCGTGCCGCGAAAGGGCTGCGTAGCGGCCCCAGGATTTCAGCTTCGCAGCCGAAATTGCCGGGGCCGCTCTGCGGCCCTTTCGCGGCACGAGGCCGCTCCTACAGGGATCGCGCACGGCCGTTTACCTCGGGCACGGCAAAGCTGTTAGCCTTGCCCTGTTCAGGTCACCACGGACAGCCCATGGCCAACCACAAGATCGAGATCCGCCGGCGCAATGTCGAGAAGATCCTGCAAGCCGCCGAGCAGGTGTTCGCCGACAAGGGCTACGGCGCCACTTCCATGGGCGATATCGCCGAGCTGGCGCAACTGCCGCGCTCCAATCTGCACTACTACTTCAGCACCAAGGACGAGCTGTACCGCGCCGTGCTGCAGGACCTGCTGGATGTATGGAAGCAGGACGCCCTGTGCTTCGAGCACTTCGACGACCCGCGGGTGGTGTTGACCAGCTACATCCGCGCCAAGATGGGACACTCGCGCTCAAGGCCGTTGGGCTCGAAGATCTGGGCCGAGGAGATGCTCCATGGCGCCCCGCTGCTCGGCGCCAGCCTGGACGACATCCTGGTGCCCTGGGCGCAGCTCAAGGAGGCGAAGATCCGCAGTTGGGTCGCGGACCGGCGCATCCTGCCAGTGGAGCCGTCGGCGCTGCTGTACATGATCTGGGCCGCGACCCAGCACTACGCCGACTTCGGTTACCAGGTCAACCTGCTCAATGGCGGCGAGCCGCTGTCCGACCTGGCGTTCGAGCAAGCGGTGCAGACCGTCACCGGCGTCATCCTGCGCGGTATCGGCCTGGAGCCTTAGCGCCCCAGGTGCTCACACAGGAAGTCGATGAACACCCGGGTCTTGTGCGGCACATGGTTGCCGTTGGGGTAGACCACGCTGATCGGCTGCGCCGGCAGACTGTAGTCCGGCAACACCCGCCGCAACTTGCCGGCGACCAGATCCTCCTCGACCAGCCAGGCAGGCAGCACCGCCACTCCCAGCGCGGCGCAGGCCATCGCGCGGATGGCGTGGGACGCATTGGACTGGTAGGCCGCCCTGCCCACCACGCTCGCGCTGCCCGTCCGCGCGCCGTGCAAGGTCCAGCTGGTCGGGCTGCGCAGGTTGCTGTTGGCGATCCAGGGCACATCCGCAAGGTCCGCGGGTTGGGCGATTACATGGCGGGCAAGAAACGCCGGTGAGGCCACCAGCAGAATGTCGTAGTCGGCCAGCTTGCGACTGCGCAGGTTCGAGTCGGTCAGGGCACCGAGGCGCACCACCAGGTCGAGCCGCTCGGCAATCAGGTCGCTCAGCGACGAATCGGTCTCGTAACTGATCGACAGCGCCGGGTAGCGCTCGGCGAACAACGGGATCAGCGGCAGGATGAAGCGCTCGCCGTACTCCCCGGTGGTACTGATGCGCAGCCTGCCCGATACGCCGTTGTGCCGACGCAGCACACTGTCGAAGGCGCCCTCGACATCGCTGACGATCACCTTGAAATCGTCGTAGAAACCCTGGCCGGTTTCGGTCGGGGCGATGGCCCGGGTGCTGCGCGCCAGCAGCGTCACCCCCAGGGCCTGCTCCAGTGCCTTGACGTGCTGGCTGGCCATGGCTTTGCTGATGCCGAGAAAATCCGCCGCCTTGGTGAAGGAGCCGAAATCGACCACCGCCAGAAACGTCTGCACCCGGTTGAGCTGGGTGTGGAGGGCCGTGCGCGGCATTGTTCACTTCCATCAAACAGAGTTTCAAGGGTAGCGACATCGACAGGGACAGTCCACGGCACCTACGCTGCGCGCCGAAAAGGAGTGGCAATGACGTACCGGTATCGCGTGGCAACGATCTTCCTGATGGGCTTCTTCATCGACTGCATCAACCTGTTCATGCCGACCGTGGCGTTGCCGCGGATCGCGGCCGAGTTCGCCATTGGCAATGCCAGCAGCGCCTGGGTCGGCAATGCCTACATGCTCGGGCTGACCCTGGCCGTGCCGGTGAGCACCTGGCTGGCAAGCCGCTGGGGTGCGCGGCGGCTGCTGTGTGCCGCCATGCTGGGGTTCAGCGTGGCCGTGTGGGGCTGCGGCGAAGCCACAAGTTTCGCCGCGCTGATCACCTGGCGCCTGCTCCAGGGCATGGCCGGTGGTTTGCTGATTCCGGTGGGCCAGGCGCTGACTTTCGAGCGGTTCCAGGGCCCGGAGCGCGCCCGCGTGTCCACCCTGGTGATGGCCGTGGCGCTGCTGGCACCGGCGCTGTCGCCCACATTGGGTGGGATGATTGTCGACCATGGCCGCTGGCCGTGGGTCTTCCACTGCAACATTCCGCTGGCCCTGCTGACGGCGGCGCTGGCCTGGGCCTGGATTGACCAGACACCAGGCCCGGCAGCGCCGCGCCCGGACTTCAAGGGATTGCTGCTGGTCAGCGCCGCCCTCGCCTGCCTGCTGCTGGGCCTGTCACTGTACGGCGCCGGCCATGGTGTCGCGCTGGCCAGCGCCTGCCTGCTGGCCGGCTTGTCCTGCGCCCTGCTGTACCGCGCTCACTACCAACGCTCGGCCGGGGGCATCATCGAGCTGAAACTGCTCGGCAGCCCTCGCCTGCGGGTCTCGATGCAGGTCTACCATGCGATCCCTGGGGTGTTCACCGGGGTCAACCTGCTGAACATCTTCTACCTGCAGGACGTGCTGGGCCTGAGCGCCCAGGCCACCGGCCTGTTCATGCTGGTCTATGCCGCCGGGGCCTTCGCCGCCATGCTGCTGGCCGGCCGGCTTTACAACCGCGTCGGTGCCGCCCGCCTGTTGCTGCTCGGCCTGCTCCTGCACAGCCTGGGTATCGGCCTGCTGGTGATGGTCGACGCGCAGACCGATAGCGCCGTGCTGATTGCGGCCTATGGCCTCATGGGCATTGGCGGCGGCATCGGCGCCAACACCGCCCAGACCACCGCGCTGCTCGACTTCAGCGGCAAGCGGATGCAGCAGGCCAGCGTGCTGTGGAACCTCAATCGGCAGATGGCTTTCAGCATTGGGGCCGCCTTGCTGCTGATGATCTTCAACCTGTTGCTGGTGGGCCTGAGTCCACCCGCAGCCTATCACCTGACCTTCACCCTGGCCGCGTTGCTGGGGCTGACGCCACTGCTGGCACTGAACACACTGCCCAAGGAGAACCACGCCCATGCCTGAACACGCGATTGCCCGCGCCGAACGCAGCATTCACCACGTCCATGAACTGATCCAGATGGTCTTCACTCGCCCGGTGGCCGAAACCCAGTCGGTGCTCGGTGGGTTGATGGCGGTGTTCGCCGATGATTTCAGCATGGTTGGTACGACAGGCACGCAGGTCTCCCGCCAGCAGGTCGAACAGTTGTTCAAGGGGGCCGCCGGGACCCGGCCAGGCCTGCAGATCACCGTCAGCGATGTGCAAGTGGTGTGGCAGGCCGGATTGAATGTGGCGATGCGCTACAAGGAAACCCACCATTCGCAGGGCATGGCGCAGGCGCGCTGGTCGCTGGCGTTGCTCGAATGCAGCGACCGCGGGGTGGTGTGGCGCTGCCTGCATGAAACCGCGATTGCCTAGGCGATTGCGCGTCTGCGGTCCCGCGCCAGTCAACCAGACAAGGACGGTTCCACAGCGTCGTGGGTACGCTCGAACTGCAACGGCGTCACCGTGACATGGCCACGCGCCAGTTCCGCCATTTCGCTGCCGGGCTCATCCTCGGTGCGGTGATTGTTCAGCTGCAACCAGTGGTACTCGAAGTGTCGCGGGTCGACCTCGGTACGCACCGAGACGCTGTTCAACGGCCCGACACCCTGGCGCGTCACCTTCAACGGCCGGACAGCCTTCAGGGCACAATCAGGGAAGTTGACGTTGAGGCAGGCATCGACCGGCCACGGCATGTCCAGCACGCCGAGAATCACCTCGGGCGCCAGGTTCAGGCCGATGTCCCAGGGCACCGCGTCGCGGTCGCTGTAGGCCTGGCTGAGGGCGATCGAGCGTACCCCCAGCAGCAGCCCGGTCATCGCCGCGCCGACCGTTCCGGAGAATACGGTTTCAGTGCCCAGGTTCGCCCCACGGTTGATACCGGATAACACAAGGTCAGGCCTGGCGTCCTTGAGCAGATGCCCCAGCGCCAGCGCCACGCAGTCACCCGGCGTGCCGGTGACGGCGAAGCGCCGCTCGCCATGGTTGCTGACCCGCAGCGGGGCGTGCAGGCTCAGCGAATGGGAAGTGCCGCTCTGGTCGCGGTGCGGCGCCACCACCCACACCTCCCTGGCCAGCCGTGCCGCCACCTGTTCCAGCACGGCCAGGCCGGGCGCGTCGATGCCATCGTCGTTGGTCAACAGAATGCGTTCGAATCGGTAGGTCATGGTTCATCCTGTGAAGTTGCCGGTCAAAGGTGCCCCGGCAACGATAGCTCAGACATGCTCCTCCACACGCCCGATGGTGCGCACGCCCTGCTTCCAGTCGAGCCCATCGGCGCAGCTGGCGGCATGGCGACCATTGATGTCCAACGCGGAGGTGAAGAAGAACTGGCCAACCGTCAGCTCGCCCACCGCATGGATCTGCCGGGTGCTGCCAGTCCGGCCCTGCACGCGATAGCTCGTCGGGTCGATGCAGATCCCCCCCTGCGGGTGGCGGGTCACCGTGCCATTTTCCAGCAGCGTGGCGAGCAACGGCGAGTCGAGCAGGCCGGCGTCGCGCGGAGAGCCGATGGCATGGATCAGCCGGTCGTAGACATGGCGCCAGCCGCTGCCCTGCACGACCAACCCGTCGCCGCCCTGCTGCGGCGCGGCGAATGACCCGGCGACGAACTCCAGTTGGCCACTGCGCAGGTAGCTGAGGATCTTGCGCGCATTCTGCGCCGGGATGGAGACCCGATAGGCCATGAAAAAGCTGAAGTACTCGCGCAGGAAGCGCGCCTGCGCGGCATCGTCCAGTGCCTGCCAGATGTCTTCGACGAAACCGTTGGTGGCATAGAGGATCGCCTGCCAGGTCCGTGGTGAGCGCGCATGCTCGAGTTCAGCCTCGATGAAACCGGCGATGTCGGCCGGCGGCGCGGGCATGGGGATCACCGCGCTGGCCTTGCCCGGCTCCTGGAAAGCCAGTTCCTTGCGGAACAGGCCGACCAGGTCGCTGATCTGCAGGCGGCCGTTCTGCGCCACCAGCGCATGGAGGCCTTCGCGGGTGAGGTAGCGCAGCGTGACCGGCTCCTGGGTACCCCGCACCACGGGAAAGTAGCCACTGCGCGAATGCATGCGGATGGGGCCTCTATGCCCCCGCTCGATCAGGGCTATGACGGTGTCGATGGCGCTCAGCCGTGCGCCGACCACCGCCACCCGCTCGTGGGGCGCCACCACGCGCAGCAGGCGGGAAACCGGATACGGCGTATCCAGCACCCGCGGGTCGCCGGACGGCTCCGGCTTCTTGCCCAACGGTCCGCAACACAGCACGACCTTGCCGGTCGGCAGGCTGAGGCCGCAGCGGGTGCGCAGGGTTTCCACGCCATCGATCAGGTCGATGGCGCAGACCTCCGCGTGCAATTGCACCAACTGGCAACCCAGGGTCGCGCCGCGCAGCACGATCTGCTTGAGCTGATGCTGCAGGTAGATGCCGAACAGGGCCCGAGGCGCGAAACCGTCCGCCTCGGGACGAAAATCGGGGTACGCGCGGCGCCAGGCCTGCGGGCTCTGCTGCAACCACTGCAGGAAATGCCCGGGCAGATGCGGGTATGGCGTAATGAGGCCGGTCCTGGTGTTGAGCAGGTTGCTCTCCAGGTCGGCCTCGTAGGCCGCGCCGCGCCCGAAATCATCCCGCTTCTCGAACAGGTGGATGACGCCGGCCGGCGCGCTGCCGGCGGCCACGCGGTCCAGATGGCGTTGCAGGAAGGCGATGGCCGTCGCGCCGCAGCCGACGATTGCAAAGGTGTTTTTCATCAACGTGCGTCCCTCTCCAGTAATGCGTCCCTGTCCACGGATTGCGTTCCAGCCTCAGGCGAGCTCGCCCAGGAAGGCCTTGATGCGCTCGGCACCGCCCAGGACGTTGCCGGCTTCGCCGGAATACGACAGCCGGGCATGCCCCGCCGCGCCGAAGAAACTGCCGGGAATCAGGGCAACGCCGAAGTCCCTGAGCAGTACGTCGCAGAACGACTCGTCATCACTGATCACCTGCCCGCGGAACGACCGGCCCAGCGCCTGGCCGATATCGAGGAACAGGTAGAACGCCCCGGCCGGCTCGCAAAAGCGCAGCAACGGCGTACCGCGCAGCACCTCGAGCAAGGCCTGGCGCTGCCCGGCCAGACGCTGCCGGGCGGCGATGGAGAACGCCTGGTCACCGTCGAGTGCCGCCGTTGCCGCCGCCGCCGCGGGGGCCGGCAGGTTGGAGATCGAGTTGGAGTTGAGCGTGGTGACCGCGTCGGCGATCCGCCGGTCCGCCGCCAGCAAGCCGACCCGCCACCCCGGCATGCCATAGAGTTTGGAGACGCTGTCGATCTTGATGATGCGCCCGGCGAGATCCGGCGCTACCGTCAGCAGGTCGGGACAGCGGTCCATGTCGTAGACGAAGCGCTGGTAGACGTCATCGCAAATGATCCAGACGTCATGCTTGCGCAGCACTTGCGCCAGCCCCTGGAGCTCCTCGACCGAGTACACGGCGCCCGTAGGGTTGCCGGGTGAATTGAGCAGCACCACCCGCACCTGTTCGTCGAGCGCCTGTTCCAGGGCCTGGGGGGACATCTTGTAGCCGCTCTGCGCGGTGCAGCGCACATCGACAACACCCGCCCCGACCAGATCGGCGATATCGAAGTAGGTCGGCCAGCACGGGGTCGACACCAGCAGCTTGTCGCCCGGGCGGATGATCGCCCGCAGCACGCTGAACAGCAGGTGCTTGGCGCCGAGGCCGGCGACCAGGTTGCGTTCGTCGAAATGCATGTGGCCAAGACGCCGCAGGTAACCCAGGTAGGCCTTGAGCAATGCCGGATCGCCACGGCTGGCGCCATAGCCGCCGGTGTCCTCGTGGGCCGCCCGCACTGCCGCCTCGACGATATGGGGCGCCGGCAGGAAGCCGGGCACGCCGACACCCAGGTCGATGACCGGCTGCGGCGCCTCCCTGACCTTCTGCGCCACCCCGAGGATCGGACAGAATCGCGCGAATTCCAGGTCTGCTGAAAGCGTAGGCATGCAGGATTCTCCAGAAGTCCGTTTCAGGCGGCGCGCACGGCCATGCGGCCACGCGCCATGAGCGCGGCCATGTGGGTGGCCGTCGCAGTGATGATGTCGAGATTGCCGGCACTCGGATCGAGGTAGTCCCCCGCCCCCTCGACCCGCACCATGGTGAACAGGCGACCTTCGCTGTAATGCAGGTCGACGATCACCTCGTAGCCCGGCACGGCCTCGCGCACCAGCGCCACGGCCCGCTCCACCTCGCGACGGGTGGCGGCCAGGTCGGCCTGGGCGATCAGTGCCGAGACCGCCGTCTGCATGTAGACATTGGGCTTGGCCGGGTTGATGTTGAGGATCGCCTTGACCTGAGCGCAGCCGGTGAAGCGCCGCAACGCCTGTTCGGTGGTGGTGATGTAGTTGCTCAGGTTGCGGCGGGTGGCGGGGCCTGCGCTTTCGGCGCTGATCGACGACACCACCTCGATGTAGCGCACCCCCGGGTTGGCCCGGGCGATGGCGGCGGCCAGCGGAATCGAGGCCTGCCCCCCACAGGTGATCATGTTGACGTTGCTCGCCCCGGTCAGCTCCAGGCCGTTGAGCGAAGGCACGCACAGTTGACCCAGGGCCGCCGGGGTGAGGTTGATGATCACCTTGCCGGCCTCGATCAGGTGTGGCGCGTGGCGCTCATGGTCGGCGGCCGAGGTGGCGTCGAACACCAGGTCGAACTCGCCGATCCGGGCGAACAGACCGTCGATGCCATCGGCGGTGGTGGCGACCCCGCGCTCCCGGGCGAAGGCCAGGCCCGCGGAGTGCGGGGAACGTCCGGCAACCAGCGTGCAGTCCAGGTCCGGGTGGGCCAGGACCTTGCACAGGATGTCGCAGCCAATGTTGCCGCTGCCGATGATGGCGGTTTTCAGGGACATGAATGCACTCCAGGGTCAGGCAACGGAAGGTTGGGAAAGGCGGCTGGCCACCGAGATGATCAGGTCTTCCTGGCCGGCCACCGCATTGCACTCGGCCAGGGCTTCATAGATTCGCCGTGGTTCGACGCCGAACTCGCTGGCGGCGCGCGCGACATGTTTCTCGAAACCGCTGCACACGCCATACAGGCCACTGATCAGGTTGGCGGTCTTGACGACCGTGGGCGTGCTGACCGGGGCGATGCTCTCCAGCTGCTCGATGGCGCGGCACAGGGCGAAGATGTCCACGCCGGTGGCGAAGCGGTAGCGCTCCAGCACCGCGCACAAGGTCTCCAGCTGGGTGTTGCCGGCGCCGGCGCCGAAGCCGCGCATGCAGCCGTCGACGATGGTCGCCCCGGCCTGGACCGCGGCCAGCGAGTTGGCGATGGCCAGGCCCAGGTTGTTGTGGCCATGGAAGCCCACCGGAATCGACAGTTCGCTGCTGAGCAAGGCAATACGCTCACGGGTGCTGTCCGGATCGAGGTGGCCCGCCGAGTCCATCAGCACAATGGCGTTGGCACCATAGCCCTGTTGTTTCGATGCCTCCTCGAGCAACCGCTCGGGGCTGGCCATGTGGCACATCATCAGTACGCCATGCACATAGGCGCCGTTGCCGCGGGCATGCTCGATATAGCTTTCGGTCACGCTCGCCTCGGTGCAATGGGAGGCGATGCGCAACACCTCGACACCAATCCGCAAGGCGGTATCGATATCGTCGAGCCTGGCGAAGCCTGGAATCATATGGATGCCCAGGCGCGTGCGACTGAGGTTGGCACGCGCCGTCTCGAGCATCTCGGTGTCAGCGTGGCGGGCCAGGCCCAGTTGCAGGGACGATGCCCCCAGGCCGTTGCCGTGGCCCACCTCGACCACGCTCAGGCCGCAGCCGTCTACGGCACGGCAATAGGCGGCGATATCCTCCAGGCTCAACGAATGGGAAACGGCATGGTTGCCGTCGCGCAGGGTCGGATCATGAATGGCGATTGCAGCGGTCATCGAGATCGAGTCCTTGTGATCGAAGGTTCAGTTGCGTGGAGCGTCGGCAGCCGGCTCGGGCTGGAGCAGCCGCTTGGGCAGGAACGCCGGCGAGATATGGATGATCGACATGCGCACCACGTGGTTGAGCATGACGAAGGCAGGGTCGAGCTTGAGCAACAGGGCTGCCGCGGTCATCACCTCGACACCGCCCGGCACCCAGGACATGAACAGCGCCAGGAAGGGCTTGCCGGTGATCTGGGCGGCGAGCGCGGCCACCAGCAAGGTGGTGCAGAACGTCAGCGTGGTCACCACCAGGCCAGCACGCACGTATCGCAGCACGTCCCCCAGGGTGATGTCGCGCAGGCGGATGCCGATCAAGCCGCCCAGCAGGATCAACGCCACCATCGCCACCGGGTCGGGCACATGCAGGTTGAACTGGGGCATGCCGATGTTCACCGCGGCGGCGCACACCAGCCCGGTCAGCATGTAGGGCGCAGGCACGTCCAGACGTTCCAGCAAGTAGCCGGCAACGACCGCGACGACCGCGACCGGCACGATGCGCAGGTAGTCGCCCAGGGTTCCGGCCGCATGCGCCGCGCTGTCGCCATGGCCACCGGCGATCAGGGTGACCACCAGCAACAGCGCGAGCAGGCGGACGATGTGCACGAAGGCGATGCGTCCGGAGGCCGGCCCCTCTTCCCCCGACACCGTCATCACCGCCGCCATGGCGCCCGGGATGGCACTGAGCAGGCTTTCGATATGGCCCCACTTCTCCATGCGTCGCAGCCAGTTGTAGCCCACCAGGATCTGCGTGGTCATGCACACCAGCAGCCCGAGCAGGATGCTGACGTCGGTGAGCTCGTGCATCATCGAGGCGGTGACCGTGGAGCCGACGCTGATGCCGAGCAGCAACTGCACGGTGGCCACGAACGGAAACGGCATGCGCATGCGCACGCCCCACTTGCTCAGCGCCGTGACCGCGCAGATGGCGCCGATCAGTTCACCGAGCGGCAGCCCGGTGAGAAATCCCAGCCAGGCGCCCAGGGCCGCGACCGGAATGGGGATGAGGCTCTCGATCAAAGGTTTCATGGCATCGTCACCTGTCTGCAGGCATGACCGTCCCGACTGGCGGCACGGTCAGCAAAAGTGATGGAGGAACGGGACGGATCAGCGGCTAGACGGCGGCCGCTTCGTTGCCCGCCCAGTCGCAGCTTTCGTGGAACCAGCGCTCGACTTCGCCAAGGCGCAATTGCAGTTCACGCTCGTTGCGCCCGGCGACGATGGCGTTGAGGATTTCCGAGTTGGTGAACTCCATCGACCGGTAGGCGGTCATCCGGCTCGCCGAGATGCGGTACTCCAGCACGCCGTCGAGCGGGCAGTCGCTCGGCACCTCGCGCAACAGGCCGACCCGCGGTGGAATGCTGATGTGCCCGACCATCTGCCGCGGCTCGATCATGGCCGCCGGACGATACTCGGGATCGCGCAGCGCGCGCAGGAAGCTCATGCGCGGGTCCAGGCCCCAGGCATGGCTGATCTCCTGGTTGAAGAACACCCCGCCCAGCCGCGAAGCGATTTCGCACAGGACGATCTCGCCCGCGTCGGTGACGAACAGTTCGAGGTGGAACAGCAGGGTCGGCTCGGAAGGCAACACGTCCTCGACCAGCGCGCGGGCGTAGCGCACCAGCTTGTCGCGCATCGGATTGCCGGCATCGAGCATGTGCAGGTCGTGGGCCTTGCCGCCGAGGAAGTCCAGCGCCGAGGTCATCACCCGTACCGGCGACACCAGGATCGGCTTGCCGTCGATGTACAGGCCGTTGACGATGTAGTGGCTGCCCCGCACATAGCGCTCGATCATCAGGTTGTGGAAAGTGGTGGCGCCGCGCGCGGCCAGCCACTGGCGCAGCTGCGGCAGGTCCCTGAGCACTTCCACGCCGTTCGAGCCACGACCATCGCGCGGTTTGACCACCACCGGGAAGCCGTGTTGCTCACTGAACTGGATCGCCCCGGTGGCGTGGGTCAGCGGCGCCATGTCGGCGACGGCGAAACCACGGTCGCGGGCCCGCTGCTTCATGAAGAACTTGTCGCGATAGAACATCGCGCGCCCCTCGGCGCCCTGGCTGACACCCAGTCGGTCATTGATGCGCGCCACCCGCAGCACGTCGATCTCGGCCAGTGCCACGCACAGCGGATCGCGCATCTCGCGGGCCATGTCATGGACATCCACCTCGACCAGCGCGTTGTCGTTGAAATAGTCGAACAACCGGTACGCCACCTGTTCGCCAAGGTGCGCGGTGATTTCCTGGGCGCGGGAGTTGCAGCTCAGCAGCATGCCTCCCGGCCCTAGCGCGTCGGCCCAGCTTTGCGCGCTGTGCTGGAGAATGATCTTGGGGGGACAGAAGACGATCAGCTGCATGGGGCGTTCCTTGCGTGCTTACATGAGTCAGAAAGTGACCAGGCATCAGGGCCAGGCTCACCAATGATTCTGCTGAGGAGTCGGTGGCCGATGCCAATACCGATTCAGTCGTTATTGATACTCCTCGCCTTGCCCGCGCAGGCGGTTTGCAAGGCGCGCGAAAGCGCTGCCATGTCGGGGAACATGGCAGGCGACTTTCACGCAGGATTCAGCCGGTCAGATCAGGCAGGCGGCGCAGTCGCGCATCACCTCGGCCTTGCGCTGCAGGTACTGGGCAAAGACTTCACGGGCCGTGGTCCTGTCCACCGCGATGCCCATGGCCTTGACGAAGGCCTCGACCGCCTCGACCGCGTGGGCGAAATGATTGCTCTCGGTCCCCCCGGTATGCACGGTGACCCAGGCCACGGTCTTGCGCACCTGCTCGGGCGGGACACCCATGTCGCGCTCGAACCAGCGGGTGTACAGCGGATGGATGTACTCCACCTCACCGTGGGTGTAGACCTCATGCACCAGCGTGGTCAGCAGGCCCTGGAGCAGGTCGCGATCACGCAGGCGGCGGGCATCGGTCCAGTCCTTGAACGCCTGCGCCGACGGCAGGCAGTTTTCCTTGAGCAACCACTGGTCGTCGCCGCAGAGGGGCGTGGCCATGTTGTAGAACAGGTCGGCATGCAAGGTGTTGCCCAGCGCCCCCAGGTCCTCGTCGGTGATCCGCTGCAGACTGCCACACACCTGGTAGATCTGCTGCGCCGCGGCGCTGCCCTGCTCGGAACGCACCAGCAGGGTCAGGCGATTGGCCAGGCCGGAGACGCTGGCGGCTGAATTGTTGGTCTTCGACCAACTGGCGAAGAACTTGCGCAACGCCGCGGCGCCATGGCGCCGCGAAGTCAGCACCTGGAACGCCTGCTCGATGTCGACCAGCGCGGCCTCCTGGTTGCGGAACTCATCCCATAGCGCCTGTTTCAGCACACCGGCAGGCATCTCCTGCAACACCGGTTCAATCACATACAGCAACTGGCTGTGCACGGTCGGCAAGTTACTCACGGTCATCTCACTCTTTTCCTTGTTGGATGATGATGTAGCGCGTTGAGGAAGCGATTCATTGCAATGGCTGGACCGCCGGCCCACGGACCGGCGCCACCCGCCAGCTGCCCCGCGCGATCAGCAGCGGCAGCAGCTGGAACACCACGATCAGGGCGACGCAGCCGCCCCACCCCCAGCGTTCCCACAGCCCGCCGGGCACGAAGGCGCCGAAGCTGCCACCCAGGTAGTAGCAGCTCAGGTACAGGCCGACCGCGGCGGATTTCTGCCGTGGCGCCTGGGCGGTGATGAAGGCATTGGCAGCGGCCTGGGCGAGAAACACGCCGGTGGAGCTGAGCGCCAGGCCCAGCACGATCAACCACAGCGACGCGGACAGGGTCAGGGCCGAGCCGGCGATGCCCAGGCAACCGGCTACCCGCACCAGGTCGGCATGGGGCCGCGCCTTGCTCAGGCGCCCGGCCAGCGGCACCACCACCAGCGCCAGCAGGAACACGGCGTAGATGGCACCCAGCGCGGCGGTACCCAGGGCAAACGGGGCCTCGCTCAGGTGCAGGCCGACATAGGTGAAGGTCGCGACCTGGGCAAACAAGACGCAGAACCCCACGGCATAGGCCCCCAGCAATGGCCTGCTGGCGAGTTCGCCAAGCGCCAGCGGCTCGCGCCTGGCTGCGGGTGGATTGCGCGGCAACAGCAGCGCGATACCCAGCGCGACCGCCAGGCTGAGCCCCGCCTGGACCGTCAATGCCACGCGCCAGTCGGCAAGCTCGGTGACCAGACCGGTGAGGAAACGCCCACAGAAACCGCCGAAGATCGTGCCGGCAACATAGACGCTGGTCATTTCGGTCACAGCACCGCCCTGCCAGCGCACGCCGATGTAGGCCACGCTGGTGGCGAACACCATCGGGATGAACATCCCCTGCACCGAACGCCACAGCAGGAATTCGCCATAGCTGCCCGCCCACGCCGCCAACAATGCAGGCAGCGCCAGCAACAGCGCCGCCCCGGCGATGACCCGGTGCTGTTCGCCGCGTGCCGTCAGCCAGCCGACAAAAGGCGCGGTCAAGGCCACGGCGAGGATGGTCACGGTAATGCTCCAACTGGCCTGGCGCAGCGTTACCGGAAAAGCCCGGGTCAGTTCCGTGAGCAGGCCCTGGGTGGAATAGAGGTTGAGAAATGCGGCACATCCGCCAAGAAATAGGGCAATTCGGGGGAAATCGGCGGGAAAACGCATACAAACACTCGTAAAAAATTGTTACAGGTTTATAAGGTAGGACGAACTTTGGATCCAATACCTATTCCCGACCGATTGATACTCAAGGATGAACATGATGGATTTGCGCCGTCTGCGCTGTTTCCTGGTTGTCAGCGAGGAATTGCACTTCGGCCGAGCGGCAGCGCGCCTGCACATGGCCCAGCCGCCGCTGACCCGACAGATATCGGCCCTGGAGACGGAGCTCGGGTTTCGCCTGTTCGACCGCAGCACCCGCAACGTCAGCCTTACCACCGCGGGCCGTCACCTGCTGCCCTACGCCCGCGGCGTGCTCGAACAGGTCGACCTGACCACGGCGATCACCAGCAAGCTGGCGGCGGGCTCGGCCGGCCAACTGACGGTCGGCTACGCCAGTTCGATCGCCCTGTCGGACACCTTCAGCCATACCATCCAGGCGTTCTGCTCGAAGTACCCGGATGTGCAACTGAATGTGGAGGAAGGTGCTTCCAGCACCCAGTGGACGCAACTGATCGAAGGCCGCCTGGATATCGGCATGAGCCGCATGCGCCCATCAGGTGACGATCCTCAGGTCCAGGCCATCTGTGTGGACAACGAGCCACTGGTCGCGGCCGTTCCCAGCGACAGCCCCCTCGCCCAGCAGTTGCAGGTCAGCCTGGCCGAGCTCGGCGAACTGCCGCTGATCACCTTCCCCCCGGACTACGGCTCGGGCTTGAACGAAATCATCCTCGGCCTGTACCGCCGCCACGGGCTGACGCCGCGCCCGGCGCCAAGCGGTCGGCAGATCACCTCGATCATCGCCCTGGTTGCCGCGGGTCGTGGTGTCGCGGTGGTGCCGCAGTGCACCCGGACCTTGGTCAGGCGTGGCGTGTCCTACCTGCCGCTGGCCGAGCCCGGCGCCTGCGCGCCGCTGCTGGTGCTGACCCGCAGGCACGAGCGCAGCCCGCTGGTGCGGGCGTTTGTCGAGGTGATCGAGCAGACCTTGCGCGGCGGTCTGGCCGGGTAGACGAAAACTTCGTGGGAGCGGGCTTGCCCCGCGATAGCGTTCGACCTGCGTCCAACGCTATCGCGGGGCAAGCCCGCTCCCATGAGAGAACTGCATGAGGTCTGCCTTGCGCCGACCTCAACCCGCCTCGCGATAGGGATTACGGGGATCCTGCGTCCAGTTCATGTACGGCTTGCCGGTGTCCTGCGCCTGCATGTCGATGCAGCCCTCCACCGGGCAGGTGATCTGGCACAGGTTGCAGCCGACGCACTCGGCCTCGATCACGCTGTAGGCGTGGGTGCCGTCGGCCTTGAGGGTGCTGGCGATGGCCTGGTGGGAGGTGTCCTCGCAGGCGATGTGGCAGCGCCCGCAGCCGATGCAGGCGTCCTGGTCGATGTGCGCCACCGACTGGTAGTTGATGTCCAGGTACTTCCAGTCGGTGGTGTGCCCCACGGCCTGGCCGCGAAACGCCTCGAGGTTGCGGTGGCCGTGCTGGTCCATCCAGCGCGCCAGGCCGTCCTTCATGTCGTCGACGATGCGAAAGCCGTGCAGCATCGCCGCCGTGCATACCTGCACCGCGCCACTGCCCAGGGCGATGAACTCGGCGGCGTCGCGCCAGGTGCCGATGCCGCCGATGCCGCAGATCGGCAGCCCATGGGTCTCCGGGTCACGGGCGATTTCCGCGACCATGTTCAGGGCAATCGGCTTGACCGCCGAACCGCAATAGCCGCCATGGGTGCTCTGGTCGCCGACGATGGGGTGGGCGACCATGCGGTCGAGGTCGACGCTGGTGATCGAGTTGATGGTGTTGATCAATGACACCGCATCCGCCCCGCCCCGGTGCGCGGCGCGCGCCGACTGGCGGATGTCGGTGATGTTGGGGGTGAGCTTGACGATCACCGGCAGCGCGCAGTGGGTCTTGCACCAGCGGGTGACCATCTCCACGTACTCCGGCACCTGGCCGACGGCCGCGCCCATGCCGCGCTCGGGCATGCCGTGGGGGCAGCCAAAATTGAGCTCGATGCCGTCGGCGCCGGTGGCTTCCACCAGCGGCAGGATGAACTTCCAGGATTCTTCGATACACGGCACCATCAGCGACACGATCAGTGCGCGATCGGGCCAGTCCTTCTTCACCTGGGTGATCTCGCGCAGGTTGATCTCCAGCGAGCGGTCGGTGATCAGCTCGATGTTGTTGATGCCCTGCACCTGGCGGTTGGCGCCGAAGTGCGCCGAGTAGCGCGACGACACGTTGACCGCCGCCGGATCCTCGCCCAGGGTCTTCCACACCACCCCGCCCCACCCGGCCTCGAAGGCGCGGACCACGTTGTAGGCTTTGTCGGTGGGTGGCGCGGAGGCCAGCCAGAACGGATTGGGTGCCTTGATGCCGGCGAATTCGATGGACAGGTCGGCCATTTACGCAGCCTCCACGTTGAGCATGAGTTGGGCATGAATGGCTTCGGCGGCCAGCTTGCCATGTTGCACGGCCTGGACGGTGAGGTCCTGGCCCAGCGCGGTGCAGTCGCCGCCGGCGTAGATGCCGGGGACCGAGGTCTGCATATGCGCGTCCACCTGGATGCGCTCGCCGTCGCGGGCCAGTTGCGCCGCCAGCGGGTCAGCCAGGCTTGCGTCGTCGAAGCGTTGGCCGATGGCCTTGAAGATCGCGTCGGCGGCCAGCTCGAAGGTCTCGCCGGTATCGCCCAGGCGTCCGTCGATCAGTTGCGTGTGTGCGAAGCGCATGCCGCGCACACGCCCGGTATCATCCAGCAGCACGGCATCGGGCCGGGCCCAGGTGTGCAGACGCACCTGGTTGTGCTTGGCAATCTCCTGCTCATGGTCGGTGGCGCCCATGTCGGACACGCCACGGCGGTAGACCAGGTTGACGTCGCGGGCGCCCAGGCAACTCATCTGCACGGCCATGTCGATGGCGGTGTTGCCGGCGCCTAGCACCAAGCAGCGGTCGGCCAGCGGCAGCTGGGTGAGGTCGTCGGCCTGGCGCAGCTCGCGGATGTACTCGGTGGCGGCGAGCAGGCCTGGCGCGTCTTCGTCCGCCAGGCCCAGCTGGCGCACGGCAGCCAGGCCCAGGCCGAGGAACACCGCGTCGTACTGGGCATGCAGCTCGCCCAGCGACAGGTTGGCGCCCAGGCGCTGGCCATGGCGGATCTCGATACCGCCGATACCCAGCAGGAATTCCACTTCGCGCTGGGCGTAGTCGTCCACCAGCTTGTAGCGGGCGATGCCGTATTCGTTGAGGCCACCGGCTTTCTCCCGCGCCTCGAAGATCACCACGTCATGGCCGTGCATGGCCAGGCGGTGCGCGCAAGACAGCCCGGCGGGGCCGGCGCCGACCACGGCGATACGCTTGCCGCTGGCCGGCGAGCGCTGGAACGGATGCTCGGTGAAGCCGGCGTGGTCCAGGGCGTAGCGCTGCAGCTGGCCGATCAGCACCGGCGCGCATTCCTGGGCGTTGTTGCGCACGCAGGCCTGCTGGCAGAGGATCTCGGTCGGGCACACCCGGGCGCAGCTGCCGCCGAGGATGTTGGCCGAGAGGATGCGCTCGGCGGCGCCCTGCAGGTTCTCGTCACTGATGCGGTGGATGAACGAGGGGATGTCGATTTCGCTGGGGCACGCATTGACGCAGGGCGCGTCGTAGCAGTACAGGCAGCGCGCGCTTTCGACGGCGGCCTGACGGGCGGTGAGCGGGGGCGCGAGGTCGCTGAAGGCCTCGGCCAGCTGGTCGGCGCCGGCCCGGGGGCGCGGCAAGTGGTTCAGGGCATCGATCACGGTGAGTAGCCTCTTTTTTATAGGTGCAGGCATGGCTCAACGTGGGAGCGGGCTTGCCCCGCGATGGCGGCCATGGTCATCGCGGGACAAGCCCGCTCCCACGCAGATCAGGGCATCAGCGCGAAACGGGGGTCGGTTTTTGGTGCTCGGCCCGGCGCTCCAGCACCTCGTACACCGACGGATACGCCGGCCGCTCCACGTAGCGCCCCGCGCCCGGCTCGGCACGCAGGTCGCCATCGGCCCAGAGCACCCTGCCCTGGCTGATGGTGTGGCTGGGGATGCCGCGCACGGTGCGGCCTTCGAAGATGTTGAAGTCGACCCGCTGGTGATGGGTCTGGGCGCTGATCGTGCGCGTGCCCTGCGGATCCCACAGCACCAGGTCGGCGTCGGCACCGACGCGGATGGCGCCCTTGCGCGGGTACAGGTTGAAGATCTTCGCGGTATTGGTGGAGGTCAGCGCGACGAACTCGTGGATCGACAGGCGCCCGCTGTTCACCCCGGCATCCCACAGCACCGCCATGCGGTCCTCGATGCCGGCGGTGCCGTTGGGAATGCGGCTGAAGTCGTCGCGGCCCATGGCCTTCTGCTCTGCGCAGAAGCAGCAGTGGTCGGTGGCCGTGGTGTGCAGGTTGCCCGACTGCAGGCCCCCCCACAGTGCGTCCTGGTGCTCGCGCGGGCGGAACGGCGGGCTCATCACGTAGCCGGCGGCGGTGGCCCAGTCCGGGTCGCGGTAGACGCTGTCGTCCAGCAGCAGGTGGCCCGGCAGCACCTCGCCGTACACCGGCTGGCCCTTGGCCCGGGCATAGGTGATCTCGTCCAGCGCCTCGCGGCTGGAGACATGCACCAGGTACAGCGGCGTGCCGAGGGTCTCGGCGATGCGAATGGCGCGGCTGGCGGCCTCGCCCTCCACCTGCGACGGGCGCGACAGCGGATGCGCCTCGGGCCCGGTCAGGCCCTGGGCCAGCAGTTTCTTCTGCAGGTGATAGACCAGCTCGCCGTTCTCGGCGTGCACCGTCGGCACCGCGCCCAGTTGCAGGCAGCGTTCGAAGCTGGCCACCAGGGTGTCGTCGGCGGCCATGATCGCGTTCTTGTAGGCCATGAAGTGCTTGAAGCTGTTCACCCCATGCTTGGCCACCAGCTCGCCCATCTCCTCGGCCACCTGCTCGCTCCACCAGGTGATGGCGACGTGGAAGCCGTAGTCGCTGGCGCTCTTCTGCGCCCAGCCGCGCCAGGTGTGGAACGCCTCGAGCAGCGATTGCTGCGGGTTGGGGATGACGAAGTCGATGATCGAGGTGGTGCCCCCGGCCAAGCCTGCGGCGGTGCCGCTGAAGAAGTCCTCGCTGGCCACCGTGCCCATGAACGGCAGTTGCATGTGGGTATGCGGATCGATGCCACCGGGCATCAGGTACTGGCCAGAACCGTCGAGGACTTCGCAATCGGTGGGGGTTTCGAGGTGGCTGCCGATGGCGCGGATCAGGCCATCGACACACAGGACATCTGCACGGTAGCTCTCTTCATGGGTAACCACGGTGGCGCCACGGATCAACAGGGACATGCCGTTTTCCTCGCAGGCTGACCGGTCTTCTGGCCGGTTCTTGGAATTGTTTCGGGCCGGGCGCTGGAGGCGATTCGTTCAATCCTGTCAGGCCTGACAAGAATCGAGGCTAGTATCTGATCGGATATTGATCAAGAAAAAATATATGCAAATATCTTATTTTGTATCTTATTGATTATTAACAATAATTTATCAAAATCACCAAAATGTGACACCCCTTCACCATTTTGACGCACTTGACAGGAAGCCAAATTGGTCAAGATTTCCTATGCAAAATCAGCTGTTTGTTTCCTGGCTGGATGGCGCAGGCCGCGCCGGTGGTTTCCCAGGTTGCACCCGTTTGAACCACGCGGGTGATGGACCGGCCAGACAGACGGCGTACCAGGGTGCCCACCCCGCCCTCGTCGTCGCGCTGAAGAATGCCTTTGCAAGACAGTGAGTTACCTCCGGTTGGCGGCGGCCGTCGGGAAGGCGCGGGCTTTCCCGGCACGTTTGTTGAAAACGCAGGCCACAACCGCCTGGCCGGGCCGCAGGTGCAGTACTGGTGGTGTGTGTACTCCGGCCATCGCGTCAGCCCGATGAGCGACAACTACAAGAAAAAAGACCTGGAGAACCCCATGCAACAGAGCAGATCGCAAGTGGTCGAGCAGCATGGCCTGTTCGAGCTCGACGCCGGCAGCGACGTCCTCGACAGCCCCCGCTACAACCACGACATCGCCCCGACCAAGGTGCACCAGCGCACCTGGAACAAGTGGCACATCACCGCGCTGTGGGTGGGCATGTCCATCTGCGTGCCCACCTACACCCTCGGCGGCGTGCTCACCGCCTACTTCGGCCTGAGCGTGGGCGAGGCGCTGCTGGCGATCCTGCTGGCCAACCTCATCGTGCTGATTCCGCTGACCCTCAACGCCTTCCCCGGCACCAAGTACGGCATCCCGTTCCCGGTGCTGCTGCGCGCCTCGTTCGGCGTCTTCGGCTCCAACGTACCGTGCCTGATCCGCGCCGTGGTGGCCTGCGGCTGGTTCGGTATCCAGACGATGTTCGGCGGGCTGGCCATCCACCTGTTCCTCGGTTCGCTGTTCGCCGAGTGGAAGGCCCTGGGCGGCACCGGTGAGGTGATCGGCTTCATGCTGTTCTGGTCGCTGAACCTGTGGGTGGTGCTGCGCGGCGCCGAATCGATCAAGTGGCTGGAGACGCTGTCGGCGCCGCTGCTGGTGGCGGTGGGTGTCGGCCTGCTGTTCTGGGCGCTGCCGCACATGTCGATGAGCGAGCTGCTGGCGCAGCCACCCAAGCGCCCCGAGGGCGCCAGCGTGGTCGGCTACTTCTGCGCCGGGCTTACCGCCATGGTCGGCTTCTGGGCCACGCTGTCACTGAACATCCCCGATTTCAGCCGTTACGCGAAAAGCCAGAAGGACCAGATTCTTGGACAGATCTTCGGCCTGCCCCTGACCATGTTCCTGTTCGCTTCGCTGGGCGTGATCATGACTGCCGCCTCCGCCTCGCTGGTAGGCAAGACAGTGTCCGACCCGGTGAGCCTGATCGGCCATATCCAGAGCCCCGGCTGGGTGGCCCTGGCCATGGCGCTGATCATCATCGCCACGCTGTCGACCAACACCGCGGCCAACATCGTCTCGCCCACCAACGACTTCCAGAACATCGCCCCACGCCTGATCGGGCGCAGCCGCGCGGTCTGGCTGACCGGCTTCATCGGCCTGGCGCTGATGGGTCACGAGCTGCTCAAGAAGCTTGGCTGGATCGTCTCCGACCTGAGCCTGGAGAGCGTCTACTCCAACTGGCTGCTGGGCTACTCCAGCCTGCTCGGGCCGATCGCCGGGATCATGGTGGTGGACTACTTCCTGGTGCGCCGCCAACAGCTGGACCTGGCCGGGCTGTACCGCGACGACGTGTACCCGGCCTGGAACTGGGCCGGGTTCGTCGCCTTCGGCGTGCCGGTGGCGCTGACCGTGATGGCCATCGGCAACAGCAGTTTCAGCTGGTTCTACGACTATGGCTGGTTCACCGGTTCGCTGCTGGGTGGCGGGCTCTACTACGCACTCGGCGGCCTCGCGGTGCGCGGGCCGGCGCGGCTGGCCAAGCCGTTGCCGTGATGCTCCCTGTGGGAGCGGCTTCAGCCGCGAAGCAAGCGACGCAGTGGATGGCACCGGCTTGGCCGGTGTTCGCGGCTAAAGCCGCTCCCACAGGCCCCTGCTAAATCGATAAGTGATGTGCAGCGCCATGAGAGCCGACTTGCCGGCGAACAGGGCCGAAGAATAAAACAACCTGAGGAGGCACCCATGACCACTCCCGCCAAGGAAGTCCTGCAGTCCACCGAACAGCATGTCAGCAGCGCCCGCCTGTGGCAGTCACTGATGGACCTCGCCTGCCTCGGCGCCACGGCCAAGGGCGGCGTCTGCCGCCTGGCGCTGACCGACCTCGACCGCCAGGCCCGCGACCTGTTCGTGCAGTGGTGCGAGGCGGCCGGCTGCACGGTGAGCATCGATGCGGTCGGCAACATATTCGCCCGCCGCCCAGGCCGCAATCCCAAGCTGCCACCGGTGATGACCGGCAGCCATATCGACACCCAGCCCACCGGTGGCAAGTTCGACGGTTGCTTCGGTGTGATGGCCGGGCTGGAGGTGATCCGCACCCTCAACGACCTGGGCGTGGAGACCGAGGCACCGCTGGAGGTGGTGGTGTGGACCAACGAGGAAGGCTCGCGCTTCGCCCCGTGCATGATGGGCTCGGGGGTGTTCGCCAGCAAGTTCACCCTCGAACAGACCCTGGCCAAGCGCGACGCCCAGGGCGTGAGCGTCGGCGAGGCGCTGAACGCCATCGGTTATGCCGGCAGCCGCGTCGTGACCGGCCACCCGGTGGGCGCTTACTTCGAGGCGCACATCGAACAGGGCCCGATCCTCGAGGACCAGCGCAAGACCATCGGCGTGGTGCTCGGCGCCCTCGGCCAGAAGTGGTTCGACCTGACCCTGCGCGGTGTCGAGGCCCACGCCGGCCCAACCCCCATGCACCTGCGCAAGGACGCTCTGGTCGGCGCCGCCGCCGTGGTCGAGGCGGTCAACCGCACCGCCCTCGCCCACCAACCCCATGCCTGCGGTACGGTCGGCTGCCTGCAGGCCTACCCTGGCTCGCGCAATGTGATCCCCGGCGAAGTGCGCATGACCCTGGACTTCCGTCACCTCGAAGGCGAGCAACTGGACGCGATGATCGCCGAGGTGCGCCAGGTGATCGAGGCCACCACCGCGAAACACGGGCTGAGCTACGAGCTGGTGCCCACCGCCGACTTCCCCGCCTTGTACTTCGACAAGGGCTGTGTCGAGGCGGTGCGCAACTCTGCGCGCAACCTGGGCCTGGCGCACATGGACATCGTCAGCGGCGCCGGGCACGACGCGATCTTCCTCGCCGAGCTGGGCCCGGCCGGGATGATCTTCGTGCCCTGCGAGGGCGGCATCAGCCACAACGAAATCGAGAACGCCGCCCCCGAGGACCTCGCGGCCGGTTGCGCGGTGCTGCTGCGGGCGATGCTGGCGGCATCGGAGGCGATTGCCAGCGGGCGGTTGGCGGCCTAGCAGCTTGTATGAGCCCTTGCGGTGAGAGGGCTGCGTGGGAACGGGCTTGTCGGAACGCCGCACCGCCCGGAATGCAGGCGACGCGATGCATGGCACGGGCGGTGCCGGTGTTCCGGGCGGTGCGGCGTTCCGACAGGCCCGCTCCCACGTTACACATTCACCGTCCGTGAGCCTTGGCTTAGCCCGGTGTCGGCCCCTTGGCGCAAAATTCCCGCGCGCGGCGGTATACTCGCCCACCTTCGAACCGCGCCCGGGAATCCGCCATGCAGCAAGTCCTGCTCATCGTCGATGTGCAATCCACCTTCAGCCCCTCCGAGAAACTGGTGGATGGCATCCGCGTGCTGTCGGCGCACATCCCCACCATCGCCTCGATCGAGCTGCACGACGAGCAGGTGACCCCGTTCCAGCGCCAGCTCGGCTGGCACCCGGCTGCTGAAGATGTGGCCCTGGTCGAGGCGGACAAGGTGTTCGTCAAGCATGGCTACGGCCAGACCACCGAGACCCTCGACTACATCAAGCGCCTCGGCGTCGAGCGGGTGCTGGTCTGCGGGTTGCAAACCGAAACCTGCGTGCTGGCCGCCGGCTTCGCCCTGTTCGATGCGGGCCTGACGCCAACGCTGGTTACCGACCTGACCATGGGCTCTTCGCTGGACCGCTCCGGGCAGCTGGGCATCGACCTGTGGAAACACCACTTCGGCCACGTCACTACCGCCGCCGAGGTGCTGTCCGGGCTGCGCGACCCACGAGGCAACCCATGAGCGCCAAGCGCGTATTGATCGTCGAGGACGACGCCGATAGTGCAAGCATTCTGGAAGCCTACCTGAAGCGCGATGGCTTCGAGGTGGACATCGCCGAGGACGGCGCCCGCGGGCTGGCCCTGTTCCGCCAGCGCACGCCAGCGATCGTGCTGCTGGACATGATGCTGCCAAAAATGTCAGGGCCGGAGCTGCTGACCGAGATCCGCCGCGGCGCCGACACCCCGGTGATCATGGTCACCGCCATCGGCGACGAGCCGGACAAGATCGGCGCCCTGCGCTACGGCGCCGACGACTACGTGGTCAAGCCCTGCAACCCCAAGGAAGTGGTGGCCCGGGTACACGCGGTGCTGCGCCGCTACGGCGCATCGGCCGACAGTCGCCAGCGCCTGGAATGCCTGGGCGTCTGGGTCGATGCCGAGCGTTTCGTGGCCGGGGTGCGGGCCAGCGATGGCGAGGAGCAGGTGCTCGACCTGACCCGCTCGGAACTGCTCCTGCTCGCCGCGCTGCTGCGCACTCCGAGCAAGGCCTTCAGCCGCGAGGAACTGCTCGAATTGTGCATGCCCGAGAGCGATGCGCTGGTACGTATCATCGACACCCACGTGCTCAACCTGCGGCGCAAGCTCGCAGCCCTGGGCGTCAGCGGCGCGCTGGTGACCGTGCGCTCCGTTGGCTATCGGTTCCGCTGACCGCCATGAGCAAACGTCCGCTATGGCTGTGGGTCGGCCTGAGAATGACCCTGCTCGCCGTTGGCGCGGTGATCACCATCACCGTGTGCATGTACCTGTACTTCTGGATCAGCGACTACCTGGTGCTGCAGTCGATGCGGCCCGAGGACCGCGCCGCGCTGCTGGCCGGCCTGGCCGATGTGCCGCGCAACGAGTCCCGGCTGTGGCAGTTGCTGCAGACCTACTACGACATCCACGACTTTCTCCCCGGCCCCGGCAACAGCATCGACTGGCTGGTGCTGTACGGCTTTGTCATCGTAGTCATCCCGTTCACCCTGATGGTCGGCCTGTACCTGTCCAGGCCGCTGTCCCGGCAGTTCCGCCAGATCGCCGTAGGGGCACGGCGGGTGGCCGAGGGCGACCTCAGCGTGCGGGTCAGCCAGCACCCGCGCCAGCCCAAGGAAATGCAGCGCCTGTGCACCGACTTCAACAAGCTGGTCGAGCGCCTGGCGCTGTACGAAAGCGAAGTGGCCGAGTCGAGCTCCAACCTGGCCCATGAACTGCGCACCCCACTCAATGCCGCGCTGGGCCGGGTACAGGGGATGCTCGACGAGGTGTTCCCGCTGTGCCCCGAGCAACTGCGCCTGGTGCAGAACCAGCTGTACAACCTCAATACCCTGGTGGGCGACCTGCACCTGCTGTCCCTGGCCCATGCCGGGCAGCTGCCCCTGCACATCAGCCTGTTCTCCCCGGCCAGGCTGGTCGAGGAGCGCCTGGCCTGGTTCGCGCCGCAGTTCGAGGCAGCCGGAATGCAATTGCACACGGCGCTGGCCGATGACGTGGTGATCGAGGCCGACCCGGCGCGGGTTGGCCAGCTGATCAACATCCTGATCGAGAATGCCCTGAAATATGCCTCCGACGGCCGCGAGCTCAGCGTCGCCGTGTGCCAGGCCAAAGGCTGCGTGCTGCTGGAGTTTCTTGATCGTGGGCAAGCGGTCGAGCAAAAGGACCTGGGCAACATGTTCGTGCGCTTCTGGCGCGCCGAACAGTCACGGGCACGGGTCAGCGGTGGTGGTGGCCTGGGCCTGTCGATCGCCCAGGCGATCTGCGAGGCCCATGGCGGCCGCATTTCAGCGCAGCGCCGGGCCGAGGGCGGGCTGGCGCTGCAGGTGACATTGCCTCTGGTCACCACAGCCTGAAGGCTTCACACGTTGCCCTGTAGGAGCGGCCTTGTGCCGCGAAAGGGGCGCGTAGCGGCCCCAGGATCTCTACATCATGCAAAATCGCCGGGGCTGCTACGCGCAGCCCTTTCGCGGCACAAGGCCGCTCCTACAGGGGAACACAAGCGCGGCTCCTGCCCTGATCGAGCTTCAGGGACACTGGCAGGTGGTTGGGCCGAACACCGGCCCGGCACATGGATCCTTACCTGGACCAAACACCGGGCACGACGCCTGGGCCGTGGCGACGAGCCCCCACGATAGCAGCACAGCCAACATGGCTTTCTTCACGGATAACCTCCTGGTCAATGATTGATTCTTCCTTGCGCCCTCAGGCGATCAGGGCTCGCACACGCAGGTCGTGGGGCCCAGCACCGGACCTGCGCACGGATCCTCCCCTGGCCCCAGTACCGCGCAGTCGGCCTGTGCCGTCAGCGAGAACATCCACAGCAGCATCGCGGCTGCCAGCCATTTTCCATTCATGATGACCTCCCTGGTCGAAACATCGATTGCGCCCATACGCTCGAACGTCGGGCATGCAACAGAAAAGACCATCCCCGCAAATGCGCCAATAGACCAATGTCTAGTGCTGCAAAACCGCACCCGATCACCAACGCAGCAGCCGAGGCCCTGCCAACGCCCCGACGACGGTCGGCAGCAACATCCCCAGCAGGTACCACAGCCCCCAGAACGGCACCGTCATTTCCGGGCAGTGCAGGCAGTACACGAGGGTCGCGGTGGATCCGGCGAGCAACCCGCCGGCGGCGCCTGCCTGGCGCAGCCGGGTCGGCGCCAGGCCGCGCAGGGCCCAGAACACGGCGGCGAATACGGGTGCCGAGAGCAGGGCGATGTTCAACGCGCAGGTGCGCCAGGTGCGGCCGAAGATCAGGTCGGCGCGGGCCTCCACCGGCGCGCCGGCCAGGCTGACGGCTGCCCCCAGCCACACCAGCAGCAGCGGCAGGCCGAGCAATCCCCACAGCGCGCCGCCGCGCACACCTGGCCTGGCCAGGCGCTGGGTCAGCCACAGGGCCAGCAGGCCCAGGCTGGTGGGCAAGGCCAGCTTGGCCCAGAACAACGGCGTGCGCGCCACCTCGGCCAGATCGCTGCGCACGCCGTAGATGGCCACGGTCATCAACAATGCGCCCAGCATGCCGGCCAGCAGCGCCAGCAGCAGGCGGCGCGCCAGCACGTGACGATCCACCGGCTCTGCGGCGGTCGCCAAAAGGCTGATCAACTCATCGGTCTTCATGGTCGTCTTTACCTCGAATCAACCTTCCCAGGGCCTTGAGCCCCCGGTGTATGCCCACCTTCACCGCCGAACTGGACAACCCGGTGATACGCGCGGTTTCCTCCACCGACAGCCCTTCCAGCTTGACGTGGACGATGGGCAGGCGCTGGCGGTCGGGCAACTGCCCGAGCAGCTTGTTCAGGTCCCGGCTGGCCTGGGCCGGCTCTTCTTCGCCACAGGCGAACAACTCGCTGTCATCCTCCAGCGGCTCGTGGCGCGCCTCGCGCCGGGCCTGGCCGCGCCAGTGGTCGGCCAGCTTGTAGCGGGCGATCGCCTGCACCCAGGCGGTCAACGGTTGCTGCGCCTGGTAGGTGTGGCGGGCATTGTGCACCGCCAGCAGCACCTCCTGCAGCAAGTCTTCGACCTCGGCCGGTCGTTGCGCCAGGCGCCGACGCAAAAAACCACGCAAGTGCACCGCCAGCGCCGCGAGGAATTCGCGATAGGCCCCGGCGTCACCGGCCAGACCAAGCAACAGCAGGGCCTGCAGCTGTGATTCGCGTGCACTGAGCACATCCTGTGGGTTAGTTCGTTGCATCGGCCGCCGGGGTTACACCGTCTGTGGGTTTCTTTTTTATCCAACCATCGCCGCAACGCCCTGCGCAAGCACCGACGCCGCTTCCTTACCTTAGGTGGCCGGCGCAGGTGGCGAAAAATATTTTGCAAGCGCTGTAACCGCCTCGCCTATCGCCGCGAACTACTCCATGAGCCGCCGGTACATCGCCACGGCCCCATCTTCTGGAGACGACACCATGAAAACCCTCGCCCTCGCCACCGCCGCCCTCGCCCTTGCCTCGCTGGCAGGCGCAGCCCTGGCCGACGACACCACCAAGGCGGCCACCATGGAGAAATGCTACGGCGTGGCCATGGCCGGCAAGAACGACTGCAAGGCCGGCGCCGGCACCACCTGCGCCGGCAGCGCGAAAAAAGACTACGACGGCATGCAGTGGAAAAACGTGCCGACGGGTACCTGCACCTCGATCAAGACCCCCAACGGCATGGGTTCGCTGACCCCGATCAAATCCTGAGCACAGGCCATCGACCATGAACGGAAATACGCCGATGGGCGCAGGGCTCGGCCTCAAGGCCGAGCACTATGACCAGGCCTGGGCCTGCCACGCCGAAGGGTTGTGGTTCGAAGTCCATCCGGAAAACTACATGGTCGGCGGCCCTCGCCTGGCCTGGCTGGCGCGGATGGCCGAGCGCCATCCGCTGTCGCTGCACGGCGTGGCACTGTCACTGGCGGCGGATGCCGAACCTGACGCCACGCACCTGCGGCGCCTGCGTACCCTGATCGACCAGGTACACCCGGGCCTGGTGTCGGAACACCTGGCCTGGTCGACCTGGCGCGGCCAGTATCATCCGGACCTGCTGCCCTTCCCCCGCAGCGACGAGGCCCTGGCCCGCATTGCCGACAACATCCAGCGCACCCAGGACGCTTTGGGGTGCCGCATCTCCATCGAGAACCCCAGCCACTACCTGCACCTGCAGGGCCATGACCTGGATGAGATCGACTTCCTCGCCGAGCTGGTGCGACGCACCGGCTGCGGCCTGTTGCTGGACGTCAACAATGTGTACGTCAGTGCCTACAATCTCGGCTTCGATGCCGCCAACTACCTCGCCCGTTTCCCTGCCCAGGCCATCACCGAGATCCACCTGGCCGGACACCGTCACGACGCCCAGGGCGCACTGCTGGTCGATTCCCACGACGCCGCCATCGCCGCGCCGGTGTGGTCGCTGTACCAGCAGTTGATCGCCCGCATCGGTCCGCGTCCGACCCTGATTGAACGCGACGGCAACATCCCCGCGTTTGACGAACTGCTCGCCGAACGCGCCCTCGCCCAGGCCACCCTCGACCTGGCAGGAGCCTTGCCATGAACCTGCGCCTCGGACAGTTCCAGAATGCCTTCATCGACGCCGTCTATCAGCGCCCCGCGCCTGAGCTGGCGGCACTGACAGCACAGCCCGCGTTCACGGTGTACCGCAACACGGTGCTGGCCGGTTGCGTCGAGGCCCTGCGCGCCAACTTTCCCAGCGTCGAAACCCTGGTCGGGCGCCAATGGATGCACGACGCCACCGCGGAATATGCCCGGCAATCGCCGCCCTGTGATGTGCGACTGATCCGCTATGGCGCGGCGTTTCCGGCATTTCTCGAGGCGTTGCAGCCCGTCCATGGGCTTTGCTACCTGGCGGACGTCGCACGGCTGGACTTCGCCTGGTGCGAAGCGTTCGGCGCCGACGACGAGCCCTGGCTGACATTGGCCGACCTGGCCGGCATGACCGCCTCGGACCTCGAACGCAGCCACTTGAGCCCGCGCTCCGGCGTACGCTGGCACTGGTTCGACCAGCATCCTGCCTACAGCCTCTGGCACCACAGCCGCGACGGCAGGGCCTGGCCCGAGGATCGGCCCTGGGTGGCCGAGGGCGCCCTGCTCAGCGGCGCCCGTGAAGGCGTCGTCCACCAGCCGTTGAGCCTGGGGGGATGCACCTTCCTCGATGCCTGTGCCGCCGGCTACACATTGGACAAGGCCTCACAGCTTGCCCTGCACGCCCAACCCGACCTGGACTTCAGTGACCTGCTTGGCGGGCTGCTGAATGCCCGGGCCTTGCGCCCGCTCGCCTTCACCTGAGGAAAACGCCATGGACATCAGCCACGCCAGCCCATCGCCCCACGGCCTGCGCCTTTACTGGAACCGCGCCGCCGCACAGCTGCAACGCTTGCTCGGCGACAGTGTCCTGTGCCTGGTCGCCCGCCTGGGCATCGCCTCGATCTTCTTTCTGTCCGGTCGGACCAAGGTCGAAGGCCTGCTGAGCATCACCCCCGGCACCTACGAGCTGTTCCAGAGCGAGTACGCCTTGCCACTGGTGTCACCCTGGCTGGCGGCGCACCTGGCGACTTACGCCGAGCACCTGTTCCCGCTGTTGCTGGTGCTCGGCCTGTTCACCCGACTGTCGGCCCTGGCCCTGCTGGGCATGACCCTGGTGATCGAGATCTTCGTCTACCCGGATGCCTGGCCCACCCACCTTTCCTGGGCCGGCCTGCTCCTGCTGCTGATCGCCCGGGGCGGCGGGGCACTGTCCCTGGACCGGGTGCTGCGGTTGCGCTAAAGAAAAAGGGTTGCCAGGCTAATGCCTGTGGGATTGCGCTTCATCGCACTTATTGGGGCTGCTTTGCAGCCCTTCGCGGGTAAACCCGCTCCCACAGGATCGCGCAAACGCTGAAGCGAGCGCTGTACTTGTGGGAGCGGGTTTACCCGCGAAGGGTCGCGCAGCGACCCAACGGTCTTAACTGACTGGCATTAGTCGCCAGGCGACCCTTTTCACTCATTCGAGCGGCTCGGCTCAGAGCCCTGCCGCCCGCGCCCGCGCCGCGTGCAGTTTCTTGTAGCTCTCCACCAGGCGCAGGTGGCGGTCCAGCCCTTCGAGTTGCAGGTTGGTCGGCGTCAGCCCATGGAAGCGCACGCTGCCATCCACCGAGCCCAGCACCGCGTCCATCCGCTCATTGCCGAACATGCGCCGGAAGTTGTGCTCGTAGTCGGCCATCTCCAGCTCATCGTCCAGCACCACCTCCAGCACCACGTTCAGCGCCTGGTAGAACAGCCCGCGCTCGACGGTGTTGTCGTTGAACTGCAGGAACATCTCGACCAGCTCCTTGGCGTCCTCGAAACGCTGCAGCACCAGATGGATCAGCAGCTTCAGTTCGAGGATGGTCAGCTGGCCCCATACCGTGTTGTCATCGAACTCGACGCCGATCAGCGTGGAGATGGTGGTGTAGTCATCCACCTCGGCGTTGTCCAGGCGCTTGAGCAGCAGCTTCAGCGAACGGTTGTCCAGCTTGTGCAGGTTGAGGATGTCGGCCCGGAAACCCAGGGCGCGGTTGGTGTTGTCCCAGATCAGGTCCTCGACCGGATAGATCTCCGAATAGCCCGGCACCAGAATGCGGCAGGCGGTGGCGCCGAGGTCGTCGTACACGGCCATGTACACTTCCTTGCCCAGGTCCTCGAGGATGCCGAACAGGGTCTGCGCCTCCTGCTGGTTGGAGTCCTCGCCGTGGCCCGAGAAGTCCCACTCGACGAACTCGAAGTCGGCCTTGGCGCCGAAGAAGCGCCACGACACCACGCCGCTGGAATCGATGAAGTGCTCGACGAAGTTGTTCGGCTCGGTCAGCGCCAGGCTGTCGAAGGTCGGTTGCGGCAGGTCGTTCAGGCCCTCGAAGCTGCGGCCCTGGAGCAGCTCGGTGAGGCTGCGTTCCAGCGCCACCTCGAAGCTCGGGTGAGCGCCGAACGAGGCGAACACGCCGCCGGTGCGCGGGTTCATCAGGGTCACGCACATCACCGGGAACTCACCGCCCAGCGACGCGTCCTTGACCAGCACCGGGAAGCCCTGCTCCTCCAGCCCCTGGATGCCGGCGACGATGCCCGGGTACTTGGCCAGCACTTCCTGCGGCACGTCCGGCAGGCACAGCTCGCCTTCGAGGATCTCGCGCTTGACCGCCCGCTCGAAGATCTCCGACAGACACTGCACCTGCGCCTCGGCCAGGGTGTTGCCGGCGCTCATGCCGTTGCTCAGGTACAGGTTCTCGATCAGGTTGGACGGGAAGTACACCGTCTCACCGTCCGACTGGCGCACGAACGGCAGCGAGCAGATGCCACGCTCCTTGTTGCCCGAGTTGGTGTCGTACAGGTGCGAACCGCGCAGCTCGCCGTCGGGGTTGAAGATCTGCAGGCAGTGCTCGTCGAGGATCTCGGCCGGCAGCGCGTCCTTGGGCCCTGGCTTGAACCACTGCTCGTTGGGGTAGTGCACGAACGCCGCGTTGGCGATGTCCTCGCCCCAGAACTGGTCGTTGTAGAAGAAGTTGCAGTTCAGCCGCTCGATGAACTCGCCCAGCGCCGAGGCCAGCGCCGCTTCCTTGGTCGCGCCCTTGCCGTTGGTGAAGCACATCGGCGACTGCGCGTCGCGCACGTGCAGCGACCAGACGTTGGGCACGATGTTTCGCCACGAGGCGATCTCGATCTTCATCCCCAGGCCTGCGAGGATCGCCGACATGTTGGCGATGGTCTGCTCCAGCGGCAGGTCCTTGCCCGGGATGTAGGTGGTGCTGTCGGACACCGGCATCAACAGTGCCTGGGCATCGGCGTCGAGGTTGTCGACCTCCTCGATGATGAACTCGGGGCCGGTCTGCACCACCTTCTTCACGGTGCAGCGGTCGATGGAGCGCAGGATGCCCTGGCGGTCCTTTTCGGAAATGTCCTCGGGCAGCTCGACCTGGATCTTGAAGATCTGGTTGTAGCGGTTCTCGGGGTCGACGATGTTGTTCTGCGACAGGCGGATGTTCTCGGTCGGAATATCGCGGGTCTGGCAGTACAGCTTGACGAAGTACGCCGCGCACAGGGCCGACGACGCCAGGAAGTAGTCGAACGGCCCCGGGGCCGAGCCGTCGCCCTTGTAGCGGATCGGCTGGTCGGCGATCACCGTGAAGTCGTCGAACTTGGCTTCGAGACGAAGGTTGTCGAGAAAATTGACCTTGATTTCCATGCGCAGGGGTACCAAAAGCGGGCGGGAACGGATAAATGGCGGGCATTATCCGGGATTTTTGCCGGGAAGTGTTGGCTGGCGACGAGTTGGAGGTCGGCCGCTCACCTGCATGCGGTGCCCGGGCTTTTCAAGGTGTTCGACGTTAGCGTTGCAGCGCCTATGAGATCGAGCGCCGCCCACGCGGCGCATCGCGACGCAAGGCCGCTCCCACATTTGTTGCAACGTGCCGAACCTGTCAGGCCATGGTTGCCCGCCTTGGCGCATGTCTTGAGACAGGTGGAGCGACAGTGGTGCCCACGCTGAAACCGCGTTGTACCAACAAGGCGGACCAGGTAATGGCACAGGAGAAATTGGCCCGAAACAGATGTGGGAGCAACTGTCTTGCTCAATTTTTAGAATCTGGCGCGATCCCTGTGGGAGTGGGTTTACCCGCGAAGCAGGCGACGCGGTACCTGGCACCGGCTATGCCGGTGTTCGCGGGCAAGCCCGCTCCCACAGCGACCGTGCAGCCCTAAAGCCACGCGCCACGCCTGTGGGAGCGGCCTTGTGCCGCGATGCGCCGCGCGGGCGGCGCTCGATCTGATAGGCGCTGTAACGGTTGCGGTGGACACCTGGAGGCCCTCACCCGGTCAATAACCCTTACACCCCAAAGGCCATAAAAGGGACAACCCCAGGCCCGAATCCGCCGCGATGCCTACTCCGCCCTGAAACTCCAGACGATCTCGACCACCCGCGACGCCAGGATCAGGTAGACCAGGCACAGGGTCACCTGCAGTACCGTGTGATAGGGCAACTTCGCCAGGCGGTGCAAGGTATCGCTGACATTCAGCAGAAACAGCAGCGCCGACACCAGGATCAACCCCCAGCCGGTGAAACTGAACACCCACAGCCCCAGCAGGACCTGCTGGTTGCCGTGGATCGCCTCGGTGCCTGCGGCGAACAGCAGCGCGCACACCAGCAGGTTCTTGAAATTGTCGAAGACCTTGGTACTGAGGTCGGCGTCGAGCAGTGCGAGGTACTTTTTCCAGAGTCTGCGCATGGGGCTCTCCCACGGATACGGTCGTCAGCGCAAGTCTAGGCCAGCCCTCTCAAGGTGTTCGGCGTCTCTCAGATCGAACGCCTGGCGTTTTTCTTGACGATGGCCTTCATCCGCGTCGCGGCCCGCTGCACGGTCGCCATCTTCTCCGGGCGTTTCATGCCCCGCCATTTGCGGATCTCGTCCCGGGTACGGCCGCAGCTCACGCACAACTCGCTGTTGAGCTGGCACAGCGAGACGCAGGGGTTGTCGATGTCTTTGGCCATGGTGCGCTCCAATGTCGGGCGCGCATGATAACGGTTCGGCTACCGCCCTTGAACCGACCAATCCCTGAGGGAGCGGCGCCGGTGGCTCGCCATTTCCCGCTCAAGCCCTCTAAAATGCCACTTTCAGCCTGAACGGAAGCAAGCCATGCCCGCCTCACTGATACGCCCTTCCGCTGCCCCACTGCTTGCGCCAGGGGAAACCGTGTTGCTGTTCGACGGTGTGTGCAGGCTGTGCAACAGCTGGGCGAGGTTCGTTATCCGCCATGATCGCCACCTGCGTATCCGCCTGGCCACGGTCCAGTCAGCGCAAGGCCAGGCCCTGCTGGCCTGGGCAGGCCTGCCGGTGACAGCGTTCGACACCATGGCGGTGATGCAACCCTCGATGCTGGTGGATGCCTTCAACCCGGTTTCGCTGAATGTGGCGGGGATGGCGCTGTGTGCCGTGGCCTGGCTTTCCCGCCAGGACGCTGCAAGCCAGTCCCCCGCGAATATCCCGAGCCATTGCTGAGCGACTGTTGCCACAGCAACACCCCACTGCTGCGCCACCAGCAGCCCCGCTCGCAGCCCCTGTAAAACCGTAGCCTGATCCCTGGCACGGCGATTGCGATACCTCGGTATCACCCGCCGTGCACAAGGTTCGCCATGTCCCCATTCAAAGCCCTCACCTGGCTGGTCTCTCCCCTGGCCCTGCTCGCCTTGTGGGCTGCAGTCGCCGACGCCGCACTGTTCCCGGCCAACCTGCTGGTGCCGCCCCTGGAGGTCTGGCGCAGCTTCGCCGACCTGCTGGCCACCGGCGAATTGCAGGAGCACCTGGCCGGCAGCCTGTCGCGCCTGTCGCTGGGCTTCGCCGCCGGCGCGCTGGCCGGCCTTGCGTTCGGCACGGCCATGGCCCTGTCAGACACGGTCGAGGCCTATTGCGCGCCGCTGTTCCATACCCTGCGGCAGATCCCCAGCATCGCCCTGATCCCGATGCTGGTGCTGCTATTGGGTATCGACGAGACCTTCAAGGTGGTGATCGTCGCCAAGACCGCGTTCTTCCCGGTGGCCCTGGCCACGGTCGAGGGCATCCGCGCCATCCCCCGCAGCCACTTCGAAGTGGCCGCCGTGTACCGCCTGCGCTGGCCGACCCTGGTCGCACGCATCGCCCTGCCCGCCGCGGTGCCGGCCATCGTCACCGGCGTGCGCGTGGCCCTGACCCGCGCCTGGGTGGTGCTGGTGGCCTGCGAGTTGCTGGCGGCCGACAGCGGCCTGGGGCAGATGATCGAGATGGGCCGGCAGATGCTGCGCATCGATGTGGTGATGGTGGGCGTGGCGATCACCGGGGTGATCGGTTTTGCCCTGGACTTCTCGCTGCGCCGTGTCGAGCGACGTCTGTCCGGCTGGCAAGTGGCCGGGAGGTGATGATGAAACTGCGCAACCTGCGTGGCCTGCTGCTGCCACTGCTGCTGATCGGCGCCTGGGAACTGGCCTCGCGCCAGGACGCCGCCGGCGCCTACGCTTTCGTGCCACTGGCAACCATCGGCCACGCCCTGGTGGAACTGCTGGGCAACGGCGAGCTGCTGGTCAACCTGCTGGCCAGCCTGGCCCGCACCAGCGCCGGCCTCGCCCTGGGCATCGTCGGTGGCGTCGCTCTGGGCGCGCTCATGGCCCTGTCGCCCCTGGCCAACCGCCTGGTGGCACCGTTGTTCCACGCCCTGCGCCAGGTGCCGATGCTCGGCTGGATCCCGCTGATCGCCCTATGGCTGGGCAACGGCGAAGCATCGAAGCTGCTGATCGTCAGCCTGGCGGCGCTGTATCCGATGGTGCTCAACACCTTCGAGGGTCTGCGCCAGGTCGATGTGCGCCATCGCGAAGTCGGCCAGGTACTGGCGCTCGGGCGCTGGCAGCAATTGCGCCTGGTCCTGCTGCCCGCCGCCCTGCCGAGCATCGCCACCGGCGTGCTGCAGGCCCTGGCCTTCGCCTGGGTCACGGCGGTCGGCAGCGAGCTGTTCCTCGCCTCCGGCGCCGGCCTGGGCAACCTGATGATGAACGCCGAGGCCGGCGCGCGCATGGAGATCATCGTGATCTGCGTGCTGTGCATCGGCCTGTGCGGCTACCTGATGACCTGGCTGTCCACCCTGCTCGCCCGCCGCCTGCTGCGCTGGCGCCCCACCCGTTGAAAGGCCCGACCATGAACGCCATCGCCCCATCCTTACCCGCCCACGTGCAGACCGGCGCGCTGAGCATCCGCAACCTGAGCAAGACCTACCCGCTCAAGGGCTGGCCCGTGCCGGTGCTGCAAGGCATCGACCTGGACATCCGCCCTGGCGAGTTCGTCAGCATCCTTGGCGCCAGCGGCTGCGGCAAGTCCACCCTGCTGCGCCTGATCGTCGGCCTGGACCCGGACTACCAGGGGCAGATCCTGCTCGACGGCCAGCCGCTCAACGGCCCGGGCCTGGAGCGCGGCATCGTGTTCCAGGACCACCGCCTGTTCCCCTGGATGACGTTGCAGCAGAACATCGCCCTGGCCTTGAAGAACCATGACCTGGGCACGGCGCAGAAGCAGCGCCTGGTCGATGAGCACATCGCCCTGGTCGGCCTGCGAGGCTACGAGCAGGCCTATCCGCACCAGCTCTCCGGCGGCATGGCCCAGCGCGGCGCGATCGCCCGGGCGCTGGTGAACAAGCCCAAGGTGCTGCTGCTCGACGAGCCCTTCGGCGCCCTCGATGCCCTGACCCGCGTGCGCCTGCAGCAGGAGCTGCAGCGCATCTGGGTGCAGGAGCGCTGCACGGTGATCATGGTCACCCACGATATCGAGGAGGCCTTGTACCTGGGCGACCGGGTGATCGTGATGGAGGCCAATCCGGGGCGCATCGGCGAGCAGGTGCAACTGGAGCTGGCACATCCGCGACAACGCGATACGGCGCTGTTGTTCCAGCACAAGCAGCGCCTGTTGGCGCAACTGGTCGGGCATTGACCTGTCCGGCGTGGGCATGGCCGGCTCGGTCATCAGCAGCTAACCGAGCATGTGGGCCAGCACCGTGGCCATCGCGCCACCGATGGCGCCGACATTAGACCGGGGGGCTCCAGGTGTTCGCCGAAAGCCTTGCAGCGCCTATCAGATCGAGCGCCGCCCGCGCGGCGCATCGCGACGCAAGGCCGCTCCTACATTTGTTGCAACGTGCCGAACCTGTCAGGCCATGGTTTCCCGCCTTGGTGCATGTCTTGAGACAGGTGAAGCGGCAGTGGTGCCCACGCTGAAACCGCATCGTACCAACAAGGCGGACCAGGTAATGGCACAGGATTGACTGGCCCAAAACAGATGTAGGAGCGGCCTTGCGTCGCGATGCGCCGCGCGGGCGGCGCTCGATCTGATAGGCGCCGCAACTCTGTCGTCGAACACGCTGCCACGAAGCGATACCTTCGCTTGGCAACATTTCGATGCAAAAATGCAACACACACCTGCGCCCGTACCGTTAGAATGGCCGCCTGGCGTGTGCTGCGTGCGCCCGGGAGCCTTCCCGAATACGGAGAACATTCATTTGTTTTCCGTGAGATTTGTCCATGTTGCACGCATGCCTCCATTCCCCATGGCCCTTCCTGCCCCGTGCCTTCACGGCGTGGGTTGCTGCGCCGCATTCCCCATCCTTCTTCTCGCCCTTCGCCGCAGTGGCCCGTCTTGTCCGGAGCCAGCGTCCCGCCGTGCCCGTTGCCCGCCGCGCCACTGCCACCGCGAGGGTGATGCCATGAACGAGGAGCGTTACATGACCGCACCCCTTCCACCCGTCAAGCCGCGCTCGATGCTGCGGCACCTGCTGGCCACCGAGGCGGCCGGCGGCGTCTTGCTGATGTTCACCGCCGCGCTGGCCATCGTCATCGCCAACAGCCCCTGGGCCAGTGCCTACCAGCACCTGCTGCACCTGCCCGTCGGCCCGGTGCTGACCGACAAGCTCGGCCCGATGACCGTGCACATGTGGATCAACGATGGCCTGATGGCGATCTTCTTCCTGCTGGTGGGCCTGGAGATCAAGCGCGAGCTGGTCGACGGTCGCCTGGCCAGTTGGGAGCAGCGTCGCCTGCCGGCCCTGCCGGCACTGATGGGCATGGCCGTGCCGGCGCTCATCTACCTGGCGGTGTCCCGTGGCGAGCCGGGCCTGGCCGACGGCTGGGCGATCCCGGCCGCCACCGACATCGCCTTCGCCGTCGGCGCCCTGGCCCTGCTCGGCCGGCACGCGCCGCTGTCGCTCAAGGTGATGCTGGTCTCGGTGGCGATCATCGACGACATGGGCGCGGTGGCGATCATCGCCGTGTTCTACACCTCGTCGCTGAACCTGCTGGCCCTGGCCGGCGCCGCCGGCATCGTCGCCGTGCTGCTGGCGTGCAATCGCCTGCGTGTGGTCAGCCTGTGGCCCTACCTGATCGGCGTGGCCGCGCTGTGGTACGTGACCCTGCTGTCGGGCGTGCACGCCACCATCGCCGGCGTGGTCGGTGCCCTGCTGATCCCCTACAGCACCGGCGACAGCGAGGCCCGCGAAGCCAGCCCGCTGCTCAAGCTGGAGCATGGCCTGGCGCCCTGGGTCGGCTTCCTCATCGTGCCGGCCTTCGGCTTCGCCAACGCCGGTGTCTCGTTCGGCGACCTGGGCCTGAGCGACATCTTCGCTCCGCTGCCGCTGGCCATTGCCCTGGGCCTGCTGCTGGGCAAGCAGCTCGGCGTGTTTGGCGGTGTGCTGCTGGCGGTCAAGACCGGCCTGGCCAGCAAGCCCCATGGCGCCAGCTGGCTGCAGATCTACGGCGTGGCGATGCTGTGCGGCATCGGCTTCACCATGAGCCTGTTCATCGGCGAGCTGGCCTTCCCCGGCCAGGCCGATAAGATCGACGCGGCCAAGATCGGCATCCTGCTGGGCTCGCTGCTGTCGGCGGTGATCGCCTGCCTGATCCTGCGTTTCGCGCCCAAACCGGCGGATTGATGCAAGCGCTCGGGGCTGCTAGGCAGTCCCGTTCAATCTACGGGTAACTGAACTTGCGTGTAGTAACTGGACCTGCGTGGGAGCGGGCTTGCCCCGCGATCGTTTCCACAGCACCACGCGGAACCTGCAGCCCACCTCACCCCCGCACCACCGAAACCCCGCCATCCACCACCATGGCCGTCCCGGTCATGAAACTCGATGCCTGCGACGCCAAAAACAACGCCGCCTCGGCGATTTCCTGCGGCCGGGCCAGGCGCTTGAGGGCATGCAGCCCTTCGACATGGGCCCGAGCCTCGGGGCTGTTCATCGCACTACGGCCCATGGGCGTATCGGTGCCGCCGGGCAGCAACGCGTTGGCGCGTATGCCGCGACTGCCCTGCTCCGCCGCAATGACCTGGACCAGCCCGACCAGCCCGGCTTTGCTCGCCGCATAGGCGGCCATGCCCGGCATGCCCACGCTGTGGCCGACAAAGGTCGAGGTGAAAATCAGCGAGCCGCCGCCACGGGCCAGCAACGCCGGAATCTGCGCCTGGGCGCAGAGGAAGGCGCTGGTGAGATTGGTGTGCAGGGTGTGTTGCCAGCCCTCCAGGGACAATTCGGGAACGGCAGCCAGTTCACCGAGGGTACCGGCATTGTTGAAGGCAATGTCCAGGCCACCGAAGCGCGCCACCGCCACGTCCACCAGTTCCCTGACCAATGCCGTATCGGTGATGTCGCCGGCCACGGCAACGGCCTGGCCTTGCCCTGCCGCCGCGATGTCCGCCGTCAACTGCTCAAGCTCGACCTCGCGCCGAGCCGTGAGCACAAGGTTGGCGCCGTGCCGGGCGAACAATGTCGCCGCAGCTCGGCCGATACCGGAGCTGGCGCCGGTGATGATTGCCACTTTGCCTGCCAGTTGCATGATAAGTACCTCGTCCTGAAGTTGGGTGCAGGGTGCGCGGGGTACTATCGGGTGGCGTGGTGCCGGGAAGCTCTCCGTTTCTTGTGCACTATCAACCTTGGCTCATATGGCCTGCGGTGCATCTGCGATAGGTTGCTGCAGCAAGGTACGCGGCAACTTGAAGCCCTTGAACGGCTGCTGGGTGATCGGGTTGAAGGCTTTCTCCGAACTGAGCCGATAGCGCATCACACCGTCACCGGTCTTGAAGCTCAGGTCCACCGCGGTGGCGCTGCGGCCATTCAGGGCGCCACGGCTGAGCAGGCGGAACATCGACCAGGGGCCCCGGTATTCCAGGCTGCTGCTGTTGCCATTGAGCCTGAGCAGGGTGAGGTTGCTGCGTACCTGCTGGCCAAGCGTGTTGGGCCAGATCACACCGGTGATCTGGCTGGGGCCGTGGGTGTAGGAGACCAGTTGACCATCGAGGTCCAGCAAGCTGGTGCTCTGATTGGCGCTGAGCCCCAGGGGCTCGATGCTGAACTGCACGCCGAGGTTGCCGCGCGGGTCAAAGAACGTTTCGCGAATACGGTCTGCCAGGGCGAGTTGGTCGATGACTTCGTTGCGAATCAGGTAGCCATCCTGGTTCTCGGCGTACAGCGCGTCGAGGTTGTCCTTGATGAATGCGTTCAGGTACCGCTCCTGGAACTGCTGCAGGCGCCCCTTGGGCCCGAAGAACGCCTCGAAATCATCGAGGGCAGCATCAGCCCCGCCGACCACAAAGGGATATCGTCCTGCCAAGCGCTGCTGGAAGAAGCTGTAGACGTCGGCATCCCAGCGCCGCTCGAGCTCACGCAGCGCCTCGACGACCAGCACTTGCGCCGTCTGGTCCGCGACGGCCCTCACCTGCTGTCCGACCGGCTCGGGCAGCCCTGTCGCAACCCGCTGCAAGGTGGCAATCGGGTCCGCGCCACTCATCGAAAAACGCTGTAGCACCGCCTGCAGAGCGGCCTTGCCCCTGTCGGGGCTGTCCTGTACCCCTCTCGCCTGATCGTGGACGGCGGCAATCGCGCTCAAGGTTTCATCGTAATAGCTGGGCCTGTCGCCTTTGGCCTGCAGCATGTCGTTCAAGCCCGAGAAGGCCCGGCGAATACCGACCAGATGCTGGTCGACAGCCGGCCCCGCCAGATTCGGGGCCCCTGCATCGTCCGCCAGCGTGGACATCGCCGTATTGGCGCGCACGCTCTCCAGCAGTCGACGCAACGGCTCTGCCGGCCCCGTCAATTGCCCCAGCACCGATACCCCATGCTCCAGGTCACGGAAATGGGCAATTGCGAGTGCGTTCAGGGCTCGTCGCCAGCTGTCGATATAGTCCGCGCTGTAGAGGTTGCGGATACCCTCGATCAATACATCGCGATCAGCCGGTGAATAGTCCAGCTGGCGGCGCTCGCCCAACGCCCACTGATCGACCATTGCCAGGTCGGTGACCTGTGCGCTGCGAGGCAGGAAGTATTCGCTGAAACCCTTGGCCGTCAGCATGGGCGCCAGGAACAGGTCAACGGGCACCTGGGCGTCGCCGGAGCGGAGCTGGAACACCGAATCGAAGGCAGGCCCGACCTCATGACGCAGGTCCAGGCCATTGTGCAACTGCTCCTGGGCCTGCTGCTTCAGGCTGACATACACACGTTGCGCCAGAGGTACCTCACGCAGGCCTTGCTGGGCCTGGCCAAGCCGCTGGCGGAACTGTGGCAGCTCGGTATCGGCATAGGCCAGGGCGTATTGCAGGTGACGCATCAGGGCCTGCTGCAATTGCCCCTGGCCAGGGAAGGCCGTCTGCCATTGCCGGGCCATCCACTGCTCGACCCATTCCGGCCGTCGATTGTGGCGGTCCTCGATCATCCGGTACACCCTGAGCGCGGCCATCTGCTGCTCGCTGCCCGCAGGCGCGGCATCCATGGCATCGATCACCCCGCTGGCGACGGCCGGCAGGAAGCGCCTGGACAACAGGCTCAGGTAGGCCTCATCGACCCGCGGCCCCAGCAGGCGTCCCTGGTAGAGCCCCAGGTCCGCCACCACCGGCCAGGCCGATCGATAGTCGCCGAACACCGCCACTGCCTCGCGAATCTGCTCCAGTGGCGCCAGCAGGTTGCGCCCGGTAGGGTCCAGCCGCTGATCCAGTTCATTGCTGCCGAATGCGCGGCTCATGTCCAGGACCCTGGCCACCTTGTCGCTGTTGGCCTCGTAGTAGCGCTGCCAGGCACTGCCCATGACGACCAGCGCCAATGCCCCGACCCCCGAGCCGGCCCACAGCAGGCGTCGCTTGCCTAGCGCCACCCTGATGTTGTCGCCGGCCAGCCCGGCCTCCGGATACACCACCTGCTGGAACAGGCGTTGGGCAAAGTACGCCTGTTGCCTGCCCTGGGGCTTGCCCTCGCTGACCGGCGCATCGGCCTTGAAGGGATGGGCCACATTGCGTTGGAAGGCGTTGAGCACCTGGCCCTGCTGAAGCATCGAGGACAGATACAGGCCCCGCACCAGTGCCGGCGTGGTGAAGCGATCACTTACCAGCATCTCGCGCAGGAACGCCAGCAGTATCGGACGCAGGCCAAGTAGCTGGCCCTGCAATGACACCAGCCGTTCACGCAGGTCGGTCTTGCCCAGTACGCCCAGGTCGTTGAGCACCTGCTCCTCGGTCCGCCTGACCAGCCAGTCGTATTGCTCGGCCAGTTCATCCAGCCAGGCATCGAACGCGCTGACGGCATCCAGCCTGAAGGTGAACCCGAGCAACCGCTCTCGCTCGGCTTGCGTCAGGCGCGCAAACAACTGCTCGAACCCATCCAGCAAATCGAACTTGCTCAGCACCACATACACAGGCAAACGCGCACCCAACTGGTTGCTTACCTCATGCAGGCGAGCCCGCAGCACCTGCGCCAAGGCCATGCGCTGCTGCGGCGTGGCCAGCTGCAAGGCGGCAAGATCGACGACCAGCACGACGCCATTGAGGGCGTTACGACTGCGCGTGCGGGCCAGCCAACCCAGCAGGTGCATCCATAGCCGCGCCTGGGTGCCAGCCGGCAGTACCGGCCTGGCCTTGTCGAGCGTGTCGGGCAGGTTGCCATCCGGGGCCTGCCGGGTCATGAGCGCCCCCGGCGGATCGATGACCACCGCATCGTCGCTGATCCACCAGTCCACGGGATAGGCCAACGCCTCGTCCTGGCGCCCGTGTGCCTGGACCTTGCCGATCCGCGTCAGGGAAAAGCGCTGGTCCGAGCGCTCCATCAGGCTGGTCTTGCCCGCGCCCTCGTCGCCCAGCAGCAGATACCAGGGCAACCGATACAGCGCACCATACCCGCCGGCATGCTCCAGGTAGCTTGCCAACCCCGCATCGAGGGCACGCTGCTGGGCCAGGAGCACAGGCAGTATTGGATCGGCGCTCGCCTCGATATCCCGCTGGCGTTCGGCCTGCAGCCGGCGAAAGCGCGCACGCAGCACGAACAGCCAGATCAGCAATGGCAACAACACCAGCAGCAGTGTGGCGACGCTGCGATGCGCCAGGCTGGCCAGTGGCTGCTGCCCGTGCCACTGCCATTGCGGCCCGAGCCACCAGATCAGCACCAGCAGCAACACCGCCCCAAGCCCCAGCAACAGCGGCATGGCCAGATTGATTCGGGACGCCAGCGGCAGGCCCCAACGTTTGAAAAGCGCCCAGAGTTTGCTCATGGCGGTTCAAGACTCCCTGTTCTGATCGTTCAATCCTGATGTCGCGGTGAACTGCTGCAGCTGCTGGTAGACCTCGGGCTCCCACGCCTCGGCAGTCATGCCACGCATGGTGCGAGCGACATTCGCGCACAGCTCCTGGGCGAGCCAGGACACGCCCCGTGAGGCCAGCAGGTCGGCGGCGATCACCGTGCTATGGCAACGCTCGCGTGGTGAGCGGTAGTCCGCTTGCAGCCCTTGCAGCTTCAACAACACCGGTTCCACGCCCTCGACCTCGAGCTGGCTGGCCAGCTCCTCGCGCAGGCCGATGAACGCCTGAGTGGCGCCATCCCCTGCCAGCGTTGCCTGGCTGCCCCTGAGCCAGGCCAGGCACTGGTCATCGACAAACGCGGTGCCATCGCTGAAGCACAATTGCTCAAGCGCCGGCAGGCGTCGCACAAACCTGGCGGTGGCACAGCGAATGGCCTCGGCGACTTCGTTCATTGCCAGGCGCGTGGCGATGCCCGCCGCCAGATAGCTGCCGCGAATCCAGTAAGGGGCGGCCGCGACACTTCGCTCGACTTTCATCAGCAGGGTCGGGTCGATCGCCGAAGCAGACAGCGCGTCCTCGTACCCGCCGACAATGTCGGCCGGCACCGCCATCAACTCGGTGCGAAGCCCCTGACGCGTGGAGGGCAGTGTCTGGATATGCGCCCACAGGCCGAAGCGCCTCAGCTGGTAGCCCGTCGGATCGTAGATATCCTGCTGGTTGATGAACTCGGCCATACCCAGTACCGCACGACGGGTCTCACGTTCGTTCCCCAGGGAGAGAGTGGTACTGGCAGGTCGAAACACATCGGTCAGTGGTGCGACGGGCGCCTGGGGTGGCGAGGATTCCTTGCGACTGGGTTGCGCAGTCCCCATCGCCTGCTCGGCCTGCTTGAGCAGCGCGCGCTCCAGCTCGCCCAGCGCGGCAGGATCGAGCTGCGCCAGGGGTGCCTGCTGTTGCAGGCAGGCCAATGCCTGCTGGGCGGCCTGCTTGCAGGCCGGGGTGTAACTGAAGCGGTCGAGGCCGGGCAGCGCCGCCGACAGGCGCCCGAGCAGCAGCCCGACCAGCTTGCGCTTGCCCAGGAAGCCCTTGGGGCCTGGCTTGGGATGGGCGCTTTCCCAATAGTGCTCGACCATGCCTGCCAGCAACGTCAGCGTGCAACACCAGCGCTCCCAGCATCCCGTGCGCAGCCAGGCGACACTGAGGTGCCCGACGATACGCAAGTGCTTGCACTGGCCGCTCAGGTAGTGACGGGAGGCTTCCTCGATGTAGGGCCAATCGATGGCGGCTTCATGCAGCCCTCCCAGCTTGACCATCTCCTGATCGATCGCCTGGTAGGTTTCGTCCTCGATATCGAAATAACCCGCTGGCGCGAGCGGGTCGACGGGCGCCAGCAACCTGGCGACCTCCTCGGTCGACACCGGCGCTACCAGCGACATGCTGTGCGCGCCTGGTCAATCAACGGGTCCAACCCCTGCGCATCGAAACGCAAGCCATCGAGGGCCGGATGATCACTGACCACAAGGATGCGCTGGGCACCCTGCAGTACCTTGATCTGCTCGATGGCGGGCAAGCCGCGCCCGGCATCCAGCACCTGGCCGTTTTCCAGCACCTGCCAGGCCAGCGAGCGGGTCGACCGATGCTCCGTACGCAGTTGCAAGGTCACCCGATTGCCCTGGACGGGTTCGGCGGTGAGCAACTGCAGCCTGGAGATGTTCTGTACACAGCTGACGGCGAGATAGGGGCGCGGCTCGGAGGTCGCGATAGCCGGTGCGGAGATCACGACCTGCCGCCGCCCTGTCCGCTTGTCGTCCTCGGCCCCCAGGATGAATGCCAGATTGTCGGGCGCTCGTCGGGTCTCGTTGGCCATGACCCGAGCCACGCTCGGGGCATCGAGCTCCGGGGCCGACCATCCCTTGCCGATCGTCGGCACGCGCGCCGGCGTTCCCGCCGCCTCATCGAAACACGCCAGGCGCTCGACATTGGAAACAATCCCCGTGCAGTCCCGCACAGGGGCTGCAAAGGTCGGTTCCAGCAGCGCGAACAATGCCAGACCAAGCACGCAACTATATGGATTGCACACCAGAATTAGACCTCACGGCTCGATGCAACTTCTTATTGGGAACATGCAAAGCAATAGAAAAAAGACAATTAGCCATCGCTAAAAAACAGACTTGACGCAAGCCTAGAACAACCTCACCACCACAAACAATCAAATATTTTCTTACATTTTTAGACTCGACTTTGATTACTTCATTTCAGCATCGTCTAAGGGCAATTTACAGCACCAAAACATTAACGTGTATATAAAAACAAATATGTAGGACCCCTCCTACAAAATTCTAAAAAACTTCCCACAAGCACAATACCCCACAAACTTCAGCATCAGGAATAAACTTACATCATGTCCAGAAACTCAAGTTCCGTTGCGCCCAAAGAGCGCATCAACATCAAGTATGTACCCGCCACGGGGGATCAACAGGCCGAGGTTGAACTGCCGCACAAGATGCTGGTGCTGGGTGACTTCGGCCTGGTCGACAACCGCAACCTGGAGGACCGCCAACCCATGCGCATCGACAAGCACAGCTTCGACAGCGTGCTCAAGGACGCCGACGTCAAGCTGAGCCTCTCGGTCCCTTCGGCACTCAACCCTGTCGCCGACGCCGAGCTGGCGGTCGAGCTGCAGTTCAGGACGATCAACGACTTCGGCCCCGACCAGATCGCTCGCCAGGTGCCGGAGCTGAACAAGCTGCTGGCGCTGCGCGAGGCCCTGGTCGCCCTGAAAGGCCCGCTGGGCAATGTCCCGGCATTTCGCCGGCACCTGCAGCACCTGCTGACGGACCAGCAGGCACGCAAGCAACTCGCGCAGGAGCTGGACCTGGTAGTCGAAGCCCCGCCAGCGGAATGAAAACGCACTTCTGACAGATGGCATATGACATAGACAACGGAGCGTCTCGGATGTCCACCACAAACAACACGACAATCACTGCCGATACCACGGCTGAAACCATCGGTAACTCGACACTGCTCGACCAGATCATGGTCGAAACCATGCTGGTACCCAGCCAGGAGGGATACCAGATCGCCAGGCAAGGCGTGGCTGCATTCATATCGGAAATGCTCAAGGACGATACCCCGGACCAGTTGGTCAACAAGCACCGGGTCGACCAGATGATTGCCGAAGTCGACCGACTTCTCGGCAAACAAATGGATGCCATTCTTCATCAATCCGAGTTCCAGGCGCTGGAGTCCGCATGGCGCGGGCTGAAACTTCTGGTCGACCGTACCGACTTTCGCGAGAACATCAAGCTGGAAGTCCTGCATGTCAGCAAGAGCGACTTGCTCGATGACTTCGACAATGCCGCGGACATCACTTGCAGCGGGCTTTACAAACATGTCTACACCGCAGGTTACGGACAGTTTGGCGGTGAACCCGTGGCGGCCATGATCGGCAACTACAACTTCGGTCCCTCCTCGCCTGACATCAAGCTGCTGAGCTATGTCGCCTCCGTGGGCGCCATGTCGCATGCCCCCTTCATCACCGCCCCCGCTCCCGAGTTTTTCAACCTGAGCAGCTTCGAGGACCTGCCCGACCTCAAGGAGGTCAAGGACATCTTCGAAGGGCCACGCTTCGCCAAGTGGCGGTCGTTGCGCGACAGTGAAGATGCCCGCCATATCGGCCTGGTGCTGCCGCGCTTCATGTTGCGCTCGGTCTATGACCGCCAGGAACACCCCATCAGCAGCTTCAGCTACGACGAAAACATCGACGCTCGACACCAGAACTACCTGTGGGGCAACGCCGCCTTCCTGATGGCCAGCTGCATCAACGACAGCTTTGCCCGTTATCGCTGGTGTCCGAACATCATCGGCCCACAATCCGGTGGCGCCGTGGACGACCTGCCGGTGCACCTGTACGAAGCCCTCGGGCAGTTGCAGGCAAAGATCCCGACCGAGGTGCTGGTCTCCGATCGCAAGGAGTTCGAGCTGGCCGAAGAGGGCTTCATCGCCCTGACCATGCGCAAGGACAGCGACAACGCCGCATTCTTCTCGGCCAACTCGGTGCAGAAACCCAAGCAGTTCCCCAAGACATCCGAAGGCTTGCAGGCACAGACCAACTACAAGCTCGGCACCCAGTTGCCCTACCTGTTCATCGTCAACCGGCTCGCCCACTACATCAAGGTGCTGCAACGCGAACAGATCGGCAGCTGGAAGGAGCGCAACGACCTCGAAGGCGAGCTCAGCCGCTGGCTCAAGCAGTACATCGCCGACCAGGAAAACCCCTCGGCCGACATCCGCAGTCGCCGCCCCCTGCGTGCCGCGCAGATCGAAGTCAGCGACGTCGCGGGCGATCCGGGTTGGTACCAGGTCTCGCTCGCGGTGCGCCCGCACTTCAAGTACATGGGGGCGAACTTCGAGATCTCCCTGGTCGGCCGGCTCGACACCCAATGAGCAGCCTCTTCGACCGCCTGGCCAGCGACGCTCCCGCTGGCCGCCGAGAAAGCACCGGGCGCACCGTCGAGCGGATCAAACGCCACCTCGAGACGCTGCTCAACGCCCGTCGGGGCTGCTCGCAGAGCTGCCCCGACCTCGGCTTGCGCGACTTCAACGGCCATGACCAGGGCAACGGCGACCTGCTGCGCCAGGTGAGCTCGGACATCCAGCGCACGATCCGGCGCTACGAGCCGAGGATCCAGGTGCTGAACCTGCAGGGGCAGCCAGACACGGACAACCCGCTGGAACTGCACTTTCGCCTGGATTGCCAGGTGCGGGTGGAAAACCACGCCGAACAGCTGCAGATCGAACTGCTGGTCAACGGCCACAACCGCAACACCCAGGTGAGGTAGGCCATGTCGTTGAAGGACCGCTTCGGCGAAGAACTGCGCTACCTGCGCGAACTGGGGGAGGACTTTGCGCGGGACAACCCCCAGCTCAGCCGCTATCTGGGCAAGGAAAGTGGCGACCCCGGCGTCGAGCGCCTGCTGGAAGGCCTCGCTTTCCTGACCGCCAAGCTGCGCCTGAAACTCGAGGACGAAGTGCCGGAACTGACCCATGGCATGCTGCAGCTGCTCTGGCCGAATTACCTGCGCCCCCTGCCCAGCGCGACGATCATTCAGTTCTCGCCCCTGGACGCTTCGCTCAGCCAGGCCCAGATCGTTCCCAGAGGCTCACGTCTGTTTTCCCGGCCGGTCGAAGGCGTGGATTGCGAGTTCCGCACCTGTACCGAGGTGAAGCTCTATCCCTTCACGCTCGGTGAGGTGGGCGCGACCCTGACGCCCGACAGCTCGGTCATTCACCTCCAGCTCGAGACCCAGGTGCAACGCCCGCTGAATACCCTGGGCTGCGACAGCCTGGAGTTCCACCTCGGTGGCGAGCGCAGCAACGCCCAGACCCTTTACCTGTGGCTGGCGCAATACCTCGAGCACATCAGCGTGACCATCGACGGCCAGGTGCGCCGCCTGCCGGCCAGCCACCTGAGCTTCTCCGGCTTCAGCCCCGACGAGGCGTTGCTTCCCTACCCGCGCAATGTGTTCGACGGGTACCGGATTCTCCAGGAGTACCTGGTCTTCCCGCAACGCTTTCACTTCTTCAACCTGACCGGCCTGGACAGGGTCTGGCCGGCGCACGCCAGCTCCACGATCCGCATCGAGTTCCACCTCGCGCGCCCACTGCCCGGCTCTACGCGGATCGGCCCCGATGACTTCAGGCTGTTCTGCGCCCCTGCCGTCAATCTGTTCGAGCACGGCGCCGAGCCCATCGACCTGTCCGGAACGGCTGACCAGCATCGCCTGGTACCCCACGGCCTGCGCCGCGACAGCCACGAGATCTTCAGCGTCGACCGGGTGATCAGCACCCGCACCAGCGCCGATGGCAGCCCTGGCGAGCAACTGCGGGTATTCCAGCCTTTCGAGTCGTTCGCCCACGAGATCGAGCATGTGCAGGGACGCACCGCGCTGTACTACCGCTGCCGGGTCGAGCAATCGCTGCTCGGTGACGGGCTGGATCACCAGATCGCCTTCGTGCGGGGCGACGAAAGCCAGTTCATCGGTCGCATGGAAACCGCCTCGATCGAGCTGACCTGCACCAATCGGGACCTGCCGATGGCGCTGGGCCTGGGCGATATCGATGTCATCAACCAGGCCACCGCGCCGTTGGTCCGCTACCGCAACATCTGCCTGCCGACCCGCCCGTACCGTCCGGTGCTGGATGGCCAGTTGCAGTGGACGCTCATCTCCAACCTCTCGCTCAACTACCTGTCGCTGCTCTCGGCCGCCCCGCTCAAGGCGGTGATCGGCGCCTACGATTTCGCCGCCCTGCACGACATCCAGCAGGCCAGGGCCACGCGCAAACGCCTGGACGGCATCGGCGAGGCGCACACCGAACCGCTGGACTGGTTGATCAAGGGCCTGCCCATTCGCGGCCTGCGTACCCGCCTGCGGCTCGACCAGCAGGCCTTCCTCTGCGAAGGCGACCTGTACCTGTTCGGCTGCGTGCTGTCCCACTTCTTCGCCCTCTACGCGAGCACCAACTCCTTCCACCAGCTGGAAGTGATCAATACCACCAACAACGAGCACTACACATGGCCACTGCTGACCGGCAGACAACCGCTGATCTAGCCGAAACGCTACTCGCCGAGGCCCACCGGCACAGCTTCTTCCAACTGCTGGAGCGGCTGCATGGCTTGCACGGTGACAACCTCGAGCCGCGCTGGCCAGATACCGCCACACGCCAGCGCGTGCACCTTGCCAGCGATCCGCGGCTGAGCTTTCCGGTGGCCGATGTGCTGGCCGCCGAGCGGATCGCCGAGGCGCCGTCGCGCTATCGCGTGCGCACCACCTTCCTGGGGCTGCACGGCACCGACTCGCCCCTGCCCAGCTACTACCTCGACGAACTGGCCTACGAATACGCCCAGGGCATTGGCGTGCGCCCCGCGCTGTTCGATTTCTTCAACCACTGCCTGCTCAGCCTGCTGCACCGCATCTGGCGCAAATACCGCTACTACGTGCGTTTCCAGACCGGGGCGAGCGATGACTTCTCGCGCTACGCCTTCGCCCTGATCGGCCTCGGCGACGAACGCCTGCGTGGCGACACGCCGCTGCCCTGGAGCCGCCTGCTGAGTTTCGTCGGCGTCATTGCCAGCCGCAGCCGGGCACCCGGTGTGGGCGCCGGGATCATTGCCCACTGCTTCGATCTGCCGTCGGTGCAGATCCGCGAGTTCGAGACCCGCACGGTGACCATCTCACACCGCCAGGTGGTGCGCCTGGGCCGCTGCAACGGGCAACTGGGCGAGAGCTTCATGCTCGGCGACCGCACGCGAACCCGCAGCAGCAAGTTCACCTTGCTGATCGGCGACCTCGATCTGGCACGCCTGCGCAGCCTGCTGCCCGGCGGCGTCGACTTCGAGCGACTGCGTGCACTGATCGACTTCCTGCTCCGCGACGGCCTGGCCTATGACCTCGAGCTGCGCCTGAAACCCCATGAACTGCCACCGTTCCGCCTGCACCGCGAGCAGGGTGCACACCTGGGCTGGACCAGCTTCATCGAAGACCGCAAGGGTGAAGTCAGCCCGGTCGTGCGGATACGGGGTCGCGCATGACCAGACTCGCCCTCAGCATCGCCAATCTCGATCGCCTGCACCACGGCGTCGTCGCGTGCCATCTGTTCGACCGCGATGGCGGCATCATCGGCAGCCGCAAAGCCGACTGGTTGCTGCTGGATCGCCAGCGGCGGATTCACCCCGCTCATTGTGCGATCCGCTGGCTGGAAGGCGGCTTCTGCGTGATCGACCTCTGCGGCCAGACCCTGCTCAACGACAGCCCGCTGCCTCCCGGCCCAGGCAAGCCGGTGCGCGTGGGCGAAGGCGACTGCCTGCAGGTCGGCCCCTATCAACTGCACGCCCGCTATCAAGCCGGGCCAAGCGATCAAAGCTTCATCCGCGGCGACCTGGATGACCTGCTCAAGCCTGGCCGGCAGGCGCTCGAAGCGCTGCTGGACAGCTCGTTGGCCAGCCCCTGGCATCCCGCGCCCCGTACAGCGAGTCTCCCGGTCGATATCTGCACGCTGTTCGATCGACTTCAGGCCCCGGATCCCCTGGCCGCACTAACTGCACCGCAGCAACCGGCCCAGCCTGGGGCAAGCGCCCTGCAGCGACTCATCGCCGGAGGGAAGCCATGACGTCTCATCCACTGAGGGTAGCCACGCTTCTGCTTGCCCTCGGGTCGGCCACAGGCTGCACGGCCCTCGGCAAGATCGGCCAGGTGTTGATGGACCCTTCCATCCCAGTGGGCGCGCTGTCGGACCAGCCCACCGAGGTCGCCTTCAGCCTGCACGCCAGCCCTACCATCAACACCAACCCCCACAGCCTCGATGCGACGGTACCCGGTGAAACGCTGGAGCCCACGCCTTATGCGGTCAGCCTCCGTGCAGGCGATCCGCTTGCGTTGACTGAGCAGGTCGCCGGTCTGCTGGAGCATCTTCAAGCGCTGTTTCCAGCCATGTCCCCCGTAGAGCCGAACGACGAACAGGCACCAGCCCATTCACCCACGGAGCATGAAGGCCCAGGCAGCTATGACGCCAAGGACGTCCGGTTCGACGTGGCCGCCCCCAGCCAGAAAGCGACGCCTGCGATCGCCACGCCCGTCGCGATCAAGATCCTGCAACTGCGTGACGACTCGCTGCTGCGCAACAGCCTGTATACGCAACTCGACCAGGACCTCGCCAAGGCCCTGCGCAGCACCTACATCCGCGACGACGACTACCTGCTGGCACCGGGGCAGTTCAAGTTCGTGCGCTTCGAGCCCATCGCCGCCGACACGCGCTTCATCGCCGTGATCGCCAAGTTCAACGACATCACCAACGCCGACTGGCGGCAAGTGATACGCATCGCGCCACGCGGCCGCCAGGTCGTGCTCGCCGTGACCCTCGATGGCACGCAGATCCTGCTGCAGGAGGAAAGCTGATGCCCCGCCTGCAGGTCTCCACCCTCCCCCATTATTTGGAGCGCCCATGAGCTCACGCAATCCAGTTCTCTGGCCCGAAGGCATGTTCGTCAAGCCACAGCATTTCCAGCAACAGGCCAGGGCCAGCGACGCCGCGGTCCAGCAGCGCGTCAGCAGCCTGAATGCGGCGTTCTACGGTTTCAGCGAACTGCAGCTGAACCAGGAGTACCTGAGCCTTGGCAAGGTGGCCATCACCCGGGCCCGCGGCATCATGCCGGACGGCACGGTATTCGACATTCCCGGCGACCTGCCGCCGCCGCCCGCCCTGGAAATCACCGACGACGGCACGCAACGCAACGAGGTGTTCCTGTGCCTGCCATTGCGCACCGAAGGGGGACGCGAAGTCAGCTGGCCCGAGAGCGGCGGCAACTACCGCTACGGCGCCCAGCCCCTGGAGATCAAGGACACCCACAGCGCCGACGGCGACCTGGTGCAGGTGGACCTGGCGGTCCCCAACCTTCAACTCATGCGCGAGACCGAGGACAACAGCGCCTACTCCCGGCTGCCCCTTGCCTGGATCCTCGAGCGCCGGCCCGACGGCAGCCTGCTGCTGGACGACGACTTCTACCCCACCTGTGTCTCTATTCAGGCGGCCCCGGCACTCAAGCGGTTTCTCGACGAAGTCAGCAACACCTTGCGCGAGCGCGCGCGCAACCTCGCGGCGCGTATCGGCTCGCCCGGTCAGTCGGGGGTGGCCGATATCCGCGACTTCAATCTGCTGCAAGCCATGAACCGTTGGTGGCCGTGCTTCCAGCACCTGGCCCGTCAGCCCCATACCCACCCTGAGCAGCTGTACTTGAGCCTGAGCCAGGCGTGCGGCGAGCTGCTGACCTTCACCGACGACGAGCGCCTGCCGCCGGAGCCGCCAGCCTACCGGCACAACGCCCTGCGCCAGTCGTTCAAGCCGCTGGAGGATGCACTGCGCCGTACCCTGAGCATCGTCCGGCAACCGCGGGCCGTTTCCCTGCCATTGGTGGAGCAGCCATTCGGCGTGCTGACCGTGACCCTGGACGATCGCCGCCTGATCGACGAGGCAACCTTCATCCTCGCGGTGCATGCCGACCTGCCCGCCGAGACATTCCAGCAGTCGTTCCTGCAGAAAACCAAGATCACCTCCCTCGAGGCTCTGGCTGACCTGGTGCCGCTGCAACTGCCCGGCATTGCGCTGCGACCGATGCCCGTGGCGCCGCGGGAGCTGCCGTTCCATGCCGGCTTCAGCTACTTCGAGCTCGACCGGCGCAGCCCGAACTGGGCCGCGATGAAGGACAGCAACGGCTTTGGCCTGCATGTCGCGGGGGAGTTCCCGGGGCTCCAGTTGCAGTTCTGGGCGATACGGAGCGAATGAAATGACCGAAGCTGCGAACAACCGACACCTTGTATCAGACGACAACATGCGAACCCAGCTCGCCGATAGGAGCCAGGCACAGCAACCCATACCGGCCCCCGCCAGCGCGATGGACCACCCGGACTACGTACCCGACCCGGACTTCCAGCTCCGTGGAGCCTTCAGCAACCAGATGATCGATGCGGCGATGCCCCTGTTCGGCCTGGTGATGCGTCTGCGCAAGCAGGAAAGCCACCGGGATATCCCGTTCCTCTACAACGCCGTCTACAACCAGGTCAACGCCATCGTCGAGGAGATGCGCCGGTACGACTACGAGCCGGCCCAGCTGCAGGCCCACTCCTACGCGCTGTGCCTGTATATCGACGAGGCCGTGATGTCCACGCCATGGGGCAAGAGCTCGCAGTGGAGCCAGAAGCCCCTGCTCAGCGTCTTCCACCACGAGACCTGGGGCGGCGAGAAAATCTTCACCGTGCTGTCGCGCATGATGCAGGAGCCCAAGCGCTACCAGGACGTTCTGGAGTTCATCTACCTGTGCCTGTGCCTGGGCCTGCGCGGCAAGTACGGCATCGACCCCAAGGGCGACGAGGCGCTGCAGGCCCTCATTCTCAAGCTGCGCGAAATCATCCTCGAACTGCGCGGCCCGCCCCCTGACCTCTTCGGCGATCCGCTGGCCAACGTCGCCCCGCGAGACGTGCGCCTGCGCCGCGAATGGCCCTGGTGGAGCCCGCTGGTGGTTTCGGCGATCGCCCTGGCCGGGCTGTACGGCTACTACCGCTACCGCCTGGACCTGCTCACCCGCGAGGCAATCGAGGCGCTGAACACCCTACTGCAGCCGTGAACGGCGCGCCCGAAGCAATGGATTTTCGGGGCCTGCGCCCCGTTGAAAAGCCCATCGAGCCCGATGGCCACGCCACTTCCCGTGTGCGTGTTTACCCACATGGATGCAGGAGATATCTGCCATGCCAACACCCGCTTACATCAAGATCGAAGGCAAGACCCAGGGCCTGCTCACCGCGGGCGCCTTCACCTCCGACTCCGTCGGCAACGTGTTTGTCGAAGGCCATGAAGACGAGATCCTGGTGCAGGAAATCAAGCACAAGGTGACCGTGCCCACCGACCCGCAAAGCGGCCAGCCGACCGGGCAGCGGGTACACAAGCCGTTCATCTTCACCAGTGCGCTGAACAAGGCGACCCCGCTGATGTACAACGCCCTGGCGTCCGGTGAAATGCTGCCCAAGGTCACGGTCAACTGGTACCGCACCTCGGTCGAGGGCAAGCAGGAGCACTTCTTCACCACCGAGCTCACCGACGCCACCATCGTCGACATCAACACCGTCATGCCCCATGCCCAGGACAAGGAGAACGCCGACTTCACGCAGTTGATCGAGGTGTCCCTGGCCTACCGCAAGATCACCTGGGATCACACCGTCGCGGGCACCGCGGGCTCCGACGACTGGCGCGCGCCCGTCGTCTGACCCGACCGCAGGGTTCCGGGCAGGCACGCCTGCCCGGGCTTCAGCCACCGTCAGAAGGCGGACAGGGACTTTCCATGCCTAAT